>JACZKF010000599.1 GCA_014860175.1 Desulfuromonadales bacterium
CCATCTCCCTCCCACGGGCGGCAAAGTACTCCGGGGTGGCCAGGTAGAGGTAGCGCCCCTCGACCAGCTGCGGGAAACCGGAATTGGCGAAGGCCGACAGCGGCAGCGGGGAGGCGGCCGCCAGTCGCGGCAGCAACTGCAGCATCTCCCGCGGGCCGCTGCCGCAGTTGGCGCCGAGGACGGTAGCCCCGGCCGCGGTGAGCCGCCCGGCGGCGGTCTCTGCCGATACCCCCTCACGGGTCTGCCCCTCCTGGAGAAAGGCCATCTGCGCCACCGCCGGCAGGCCGAGATCTCTGGCGATGGCGACGGCGATCTCCAGGTCGGCCAAAGAGGCGAAAGTTTCGAGCAGGAACAGGTCGGCGCCGGCTTCGGCCAGCGCCTCCATCTGGTGGCGCTGGATGCGTTCCTTGTCGGCGCCGCTCAGCTCCGCCGTCTCGCCGCGGGGGCGCAGCAGGGGGCCGACGGCACCGGCGACAAAGCGGTCGCTGCCGGCCGCCTGGCGAGCCAGGCGAACGCCGGCGGCATTGATCGCCGCCACCTTTTTCTCCAGACCGATCGCCCCCAGAACCAGGGCATTGGCACCGAAGGTATTGGTTTCCAGGATCTGCGCCCCGGCCTGCGCATAGTCGCGGTGGACTTGGACGACCAGCTCCGGCTGCACCAGGTTGAGGTGCTCGAAGCTGGCTTCCAGGGGGACGCCGCGGTTGTAGAGAAGCGTCCCCATGGCGCCATCGCCAACCAGGACCTCACTGGCCAGGCGTTCGAGAAAGCGGCGGGAAGCCGGGTGCTGGTACTCCATGCAGACCTTTTGTCGGGGGAAGGGGAGAGGGGGATCCTCTGCGCACTGTTCTTTATGCCATAAAGGGAGAGGGGAAAGAAAGATGTTCGCGCGGCGATCAGGCCGTTTCGCGCAAAATGGCGGTGTAGAACAGATGCCCTTCCGAATCGGCGACCGAAAGAGAGATTTCCAGCGGGACTGCCGAGCCGTCCAGGCGCCGCCCGACCAGCCGATGGGTGGTGCGCAGCAGCCTGCCGGCATTCTCCCGCAGATAGGCTTCCCCCCCCAGCTGGTGCAGGGATGGGCATTGCGGGTGGACCAGCTGGTCGATCGACATCCCCAGCACATCCCGTTTGCTGTAGCCGAAGATCCGCTCCGCCTGGCGGTTGAACAGGATGATCTGGCCATTGGCGAGGAAGGAGATGATGCCGTCGCGGGCCGTTTCGGTGAGGAGGCGGAAACGGGATTCGCTCTCCTCCAGATGCGCCGTCTTCTCCCGCAGGTTTTCGATCATCTCATTGAAGCCGGTAATCAGGGCGCCGATTTCATCCCGACCGCGGGGGGGGATTCTTTCCTCGAAACGGCCGGTGCGGACGATTTCCCGGATCACCCCGCCGAGTTGTCCCAGCGGGCGGGTGACGGCCTGGCGGATGAGCAGGCTGACGCCGGTGATCAGCGCGAGGAAGATGGCGCCCAGATAAAGGGTGTCGAGGCGCAGGTTACCCCAGATCTGGCGGTAGAGCTGGTCCATCGGAATGGTGACCGAGGCGGCGCCGATGACTTCGCCGATCTGGTAATGGTAGGCCTGATCCAGATCTTCCGGGAACAGCCGCTTGATGTAGTCGGGGGCGGCGCCCGGATCGCCGTGGCACTCCAGACAGCTCTGGTCGGCGGTGAACGACTGCAGGTAGCGAAAAACCCGTTCATTGTCCACGGTGGTGATGGAAAAGATCTCCCGCCGGGAGGGGTCTTGATAGAAGCGTTGCAGCATCCGCACCTCGAAGGGATCGGGGGCGTTTCTCGGATTGCGATAGCGGTCGGAGATCTGCCGGATGCGGTAGCCGAGATCTTCGGCGACCCGCTCGCCGATGCGGTTGGAAGCGACCACCGGAATCAACCCATAGCGCTCCTCGGACAGCTGGACCCCACCCGACTGATATTCGATGGAGAGGTACTCCCGGGTGCGGATCGCCTCGAAGGCGATAATACGGGCCTTCTCCACCGCCTGGTGGAGAATGAAGGCGCGCTGCTGCTGGTAGTTGAGAAAGGTGGTCAGAAGGAAAAAGGAGAGCAGTATCGCCGCGATGATCAGGTTGAATTTGCCTAGGAGGCCGAGCTTGCGCAGGGGGTTCATCCGCCGACCTTCCTTCTTGCGAGCGGGGAAATAATTTAGTTATTTTACTTTGTTATCACGAATAAGCAAGGCTCTCAACGGATCTCGGCCGGGGCGGGGGGGAGACGCTGCAGAAACAGCCGGAGGATGGCGGCGGTCAGCCCCCAGATCACGTGCCCGCCGACGGTATAAAAGTCAACCGGACAGCTGCGGCCGCGGTGCTGCCAGTTTTCCTGCCGGTAGATGGTCGGATCGCTGAAGGCGGCCAGCGGCAGGACGATCACCTCGGCAATCTCCTGCGGACAGGGGCGCAGGGGATAGGGCCAGGAGATCAGGCCGACGAAGGGGACGACATGAAAATTGTGCACCGAGGCAAAATCGTCGAGCCGCCCCACCGTGGTGACATCGGCCGGGTGCAGGCCGATCTCTTCCTCGGCCTCCCGCAAGGCGGTGGCCAGCAGATCACGATCCTGCGGATGCCTGGCGCCACCGGGAAAGGAGATCTCCCCTTGATGGTGAGGGAGATGGTCGGTACGGCGGGTGAACAGGAGATACTCCTGCTCCTCCTGCAGCAGCACCGGCACCAGCACCGCCGCTTCCCGTTGGCCACCGACGACGATGCTCCGACAGGGGTGGGCGTCCAGGGCGCGGCGCAGCGCCTCGGGGTCGAGCATCAGACGGTGACGGAGACGGCGCTGCGCCGCAAGGCGGCAATGGTGGCGCCGTAGTCGGGGGTGTTAAAGACGGCACTGCCGGCGACAAAGACGTCGGCGCCGGCGGCGGCAATCTGCCGGATGTTCTCCACCTTCACCCCGCCGTCGACCTCCAGTTCCACCGACAGCCGGCGCTGCTCGATCTGCTGGCGCAGGGCAGCGATCTTCGCCAGGCAGGCGGGGATGAAGCTCTGACCGCCAAAGCCCGGATTGACGCTCATCACCAGCACCAGGTCGAGGTCGTCGAGGATCACCTCCAGAGCTCCCACCGGGGTGGCGGGATTGAGGGAAATCCCCGCCTTCTTCCCCAGGCTGCGGATCAGCTGGACGGTGCGGTGCAGGTGGGCGCTCGCTTCAGCGTGGACAGTGATGATGTCGGCGCCGGCCGCCGCGAAATCGGGGATGTAGCGGTCGGGGTTTTCGATCATCAGGTGCACGTCGAGGGGGAGTCGGGTGACCTGGCGCAAGGCCGCAACTACCGGTGGGCCGATGGTGAGGTTGGGGACGAAGTGGCCGTCCATTACGTCGACATGGATGTAGTCGGCGCCGCCGGCCTCGAGGGCGCGCACCTCCTCCCCCAGGCGGGCGAAGTCGGCGGAGAGAATGGAAGGGGCGATTTTGATCATGGCTTCTCCCTTGCAAAATCGTGATCAGTGACCAGTGATGAGTAATGGGTGTTTGGCCATTAAGGTAGCATAGAGTGGTTGCCGGTTTACATCTCACTTATCACAGGTTACATATCACGCCTTTTGTTTATCCAGCCTGACGGCAAAAAAAGCATCCATCCCGCCGTGGCGGTGGGGGAAGGTGCGCAGGCGGCCGTGCTCGTCAAACAACGGATGCCAGCTGGCCGGCACGCTGTGGCGCAGGTCGTGCAGCGTAAACTCGGGGTGGGCGGTGAGGAAGGCGCCGACGACCCCCGTCGTCTCCTCCGGCGTCGAGGTGCAGACCGAATAAAGCAGGGTGCCGCCGGGGCGCACCAGGGGGGCGACATTGCCAAGCAAGGTACGTTGCAACTCTGCCAGTTGCGGCAGGTCGGCGGCCCGGCGGCGCCAGCGGATCTCCGGGTTGCGCCGCAGCACCCCGAGGCCGCTGCAGGGGGCATCGAGCAGGACCCGGTCAAAGCTCTCCGGCGGGAGGAAGTCGGGGGGGGTGGTGAGGTCCCAGGGGCGCTGCTCGATCTGCTCGGCGCCCAGGCGCCGGGCTCCTTCGGCAATCAGCGCGACCCGTTGCGGGTGCAGGTCGAGGGCGAGCAGGCGCGCGCGGTTGCCGCTCAGGGCGGCGATATGGGTCGTCTTGCCGCCGGGGGCGGCGCAGGCGTCGAGGATCTCCTCTCCGGCCTGCGGCCCGAGCAGGTGGGCAATCAGCATGCTCGCCTCGTCCTGGACCTGGTACCACCCTTCAGCCCCGCCAGGGAGGGGGTTGGTGCCACGGGCGGTCAGAACGACCCCTTCCGGGGCATAGCCGGTGGGGACACCTTCATGGCCGGCCTGCTGCAGCGCCTGCAGGTAGTCGGGGCGGGAAATTTTCAGGGTATTGACCCGCAAGGTGAAGGGGGCCGGGGAGAGCAGAGCCCCGGCCAGGGCGATCGCCTCCTCGGTACCGAGCTCGGCCAGCCAGCGCCGCGCAAGCCACGACGGAAGGGAGAGGGCGTACTCCAGGTGCCCGGCCGGATCGGTGGCCGCATCGGGCCAGGGGATCTCGTCTCGCTGCCGCCCCAGGGCCCGCAGGATGCCGTTGAGAAAGCCGGTAGCCCGCTCCAGATTCTCCCGCCGTGCCAGCTCCACCGTCGTATGGACGGCGGCCCGGTCGGGGACCCGGTCGAGACAGAGGATCTGATAGGCTCCCAGTCGCAGCAGCCACAAGACCTTTGACTCGAGTTTGGCCAGCGGCTGACGACAGCAGCGGCTCAGGGCGAAGTCGAGGCGGCCGAGCTGGCGCAGGATTCCATAGACCAGTTCCGTCGTCAGTCCCCGGTCGCGGGGTTCGAGCTGCGGCACGGCGGCCAGAGCGCTGTCGAGGGCGAGATCGGAAAAAGCCCCCGCCTCCACCCGCAGCAGCACATCCAGGGCAATTTTTCGTGGGTCGGCAAACTTCAAGATAGTCTCTAGTGGTCAGGGGAGGGTGCCCCTTCAGGGGCGGGCGATCTCGGGTTTGGCACTGGTGGCGCCGGTGACATGCTCGTCCAGGGCGCGGGTAATTTCCTCCAGGACGATGCTGGTGTTGAAACAGGGACCGTGCGGTCGACGGTTGAGGATGCCGATCACCGGCAGCGGATAGGCGTCACGGATGCCGGAAGTGAGGTCCCGCTCGCAGGCGACGGCGAGGATGAAACGGGGGCGCTTCTCCACAATGAGCTTGCGGGCCAGGGTGCCACCGGTGGCGACCGCAATGGCGATGCCGCGGTTGCGGGCCAACTCGGCCAGATCACTGATGCCGCACTGGCCACAGCGGACGCATTTGTCGACGTCGCCGGTGATCTTGATCGCGCAGTCAAAAAGCTGAATGCAGTGCGGCAGCAGGATCAGCGCCTGGCTGGCGCTCACCCGCAGGCGCTTGGCGCGCACCAGCTGGTTGTTGAGGGCGATGAACGACTGCTGCAGGGTGTCGCGATCGATGCCGGCCAGGCGCCCGAGTCCGATAATGGCCGGGAACAGATATTTGATGACCACTCCCCGCAGGCGCTGGGAGAAGAAGAGGTCCCGGCCGGTGAGCAGGGTCAGGATAAGCAATCCCAGGCCGCTGACGATCAGCAAAGAGATGGCCGCCAAGGCGGTGCCGAAGAGAATCGGCAGCAGCGGATGAATGCGGTTGAGGCCGAAGCTCGGCACCCACCAGAGGAGGAAGGCGCCGCCCAGGACGCCGGCACAGGCGACACTGAGCAGGCCGATGAACAGCCGCTTGCGCGGCTGCTCGTCATGGCGGTGATCGACGCTAGGGTCCACTCAAGACTCCAGGCGGCTGCCGGGGGGGAGGGGGTGGCCGCGCAGGAACTCGGCCGCCGCCAGACGCCTCTTGCCAGGGAGCTGCAGTTCGCCGATATTCAGCGCTCCGTCGCCGCAGGCCACCAGCACCCCCTCGGGGCCGGAGCGAAGGACCGTCCCCGGCTCGCCGCAGTGGTATTCCACCGTGGTGCGGGCAATCTTGAGCATCTCGCCAGCGAAGAACGTGTAGGCCCCGGGCCAGGGGTCGAGGCCACGCACCTGGTTGTGCAGAGCCGCTGCCGGTCGTTGCCAATCGAGGCGGCCATCCTCTTTCTGCAGCATCGGCGCATAGGTGCTCTTGGCATCATCCTGGGGCTCGGGTTTGAGGGTGCCGGCGCAGAGCCGGCTCAGAGTCTCCTCCATCGCCTCCCGGCCGAGGAGGGCCAGGCGGTCGTGCAGCTCGCCGGCGGTCTCCCGTTGGCCGATGGGGACCGACTTCTTGACCAGCATCGGTCCGGTATCGAGTCCGACGTCCATCAGCATGGTGGTGATGCCGGTGACCGTCTCCCCTTCCATGATCGCCTTGTTGATCGGGGCGGCGCCGCGATAGCGGGGGAGGAGCGACGCATGGACGTTGATGCAGCCGTAACGGGGGATCTCCAGCACGCTCTTGGGGAGGATCTGCCCGTAAGCGACCACGACAATCAACTCGGGGGCGAGCCGCCGCAACTCCTCCACCGCCGCCGGATCGCGCAGCTTGGGCGGCTGATGCACCGGGCAGCCGAGGCTGGTGGCCAGAATCTTGACCGGTGGCGGGGTAAGGATGTTCCCTCGCCCCTTGGGGCGGTCGGGCTGGGTAAAGACCGCGGCCAGATTCACCCCGGCATCGATCAGCCCCTGCAGGGTCGGAATGGCGAACTCCGGAGTCCCCATGAATACCGTGCGCAGGTGCCGCCGGTTGATCATAGCTGCTCCAGCTGCTGTTCCTGCAGCCGCTGCCATTTTTTGCGAAAGAGGCTCCGCTTGAGAGGCGAGAGGTGGTCGACAAACAGGATGCCTTTGAGGTGGTCAATCTCGTGCTGAAAGGCGATGGCCAGCAGCCCCTGCGCTTCCCATTCCACCTCTTGGCCGCTCAGGTCGTGACCGCGTACCTTCACCCGGGCACTGCGGCTGACCCGGGCGTAATAGCCAGGCACCGAGAGACAGCCCTCCTCCTCACTGACTTCCCCCTCACTGTCGACAATGGCAGGATTGACGGCGAAGATCAGCTCAGCAGGGGCATCGGCACGGGCGCAGTCGAGGACCACCAGCTGCTTGGAGATGCCGACCTGGGGGGCGGCGAGCCCGACGCCAGGGGCGGCGTACATGGTCTCCGCCATATCCCGGGCGAGGGTGGCGAGGGCTTCATCAAACACGGTCACCGGTTCTGCGACCTGCCTGAGGACCGGTTCGGGATAATGATAGATGCGTAAAATGGCCATAGGAGTCCTTTCAGGCGCCGGGGGCAAGCCAGGGCCTGGGATGATGCAGCCATGATATAAGGTTCATTCCGGCAAAGTCAACCGCGGCAGAGTGGAGAATCGGAAAGGTGGCAGATGGAGCGCATCGCCGCCGCGCCGCCCCCTCCCGAAACCGGGAAGGGGGGCGCGGCCGGCGGCTCTTCGAGGGCTACTTTATCGATTTGCCGGGTCGTTGGCCGAGGGCGGCGAGCATCGCCTCGGCCATTCGGGTCGGACTTTCGGCGACCGTCACTCCATTGTCACGCAGGGTGGCGATCTTGTCGGAGGCCTTCCCCTGGCCACCGGTGATGATCGCCCCGGCATGTCCCATCCGCTTGCCGGGGGGGGCCGTCAGGCCGGCGATGAAGGCGGCTACCGGTTTCTTCATATGCTCCTTGATCCAGAGGGCCGCCTCTTCTTCGGCGCCGCCACCGATCTCGCCGATCATGAAGACCCCTTCGGTATCGGGGTCGTCATTGAACAGTTCCAGCACATCGATGAACCGCATGCCGATGATCGGGTCGCCGCCGATGCCGACCACGGTCGACTGTCCGAGACCGACATCGGTGAGCTGCTTGACCGCTTCGTAGGTGAGGGTGCCGCTGCGCGAGACGATGCCGATCTTTCCCGGCTGATGGATGTAGCCGGGCATGATCCCCACTTTGCACTCGCCGGGGGTGATGATCCCCGGGCAGTTGGGACCGATCAGGCGGGTACGGCTGGTGTTGAGCACCCGTTTGGCGACGACCATATCGCGGATCGGCACCCCTTCGGTGATGCAGACCGCCAGATCGATGCGGGTTTCACAGGCTTCGAGCAGGGCGTCGGCGGCCCCCGGCGGCGGCACGAAAATCATCGAGACATTGGCGCCGGTGATGCGAACCGCCTCCTCCATAGTGTCGAAGACCGGAATCCCGTCGATATGGATCCCCCCTTTGCCGGGGGTGACGCCGGCGACGATTTTCGACCCGTATTCCCGGCACGAGCGGGTATGGAAGAGGCCGGCCTTGCCGGTGATCCCCTGGACGACGATTTTCGACTCTTTATTGATCAGAATGGCCATGAGTCCCCTCCTGCGGGTTGGCGGCTGCGGCCTGGACCATCCGGACGATGCTGGCGGCGCCGTCCCCCAGAGTGTCGACACTCTGCACGTTGAGCCCCGATTCCTGCAGCAACTTCTTCCCTTCCTCCACCTCCGAGCCGTCCATGCGGACGACGATCGGCAAGGTGCACTGGACCTCGGAGGCCGCCTCGATGATCCCCTGGGCGATGACCGTGCAGCGCATGATGCCACCGAAGATGTTGACGAAAACCCCCCGCACGTCGCGGTCCTCGAGAATGATCTTGAACGCCTCGGCCACCTTCTCCCGGGTGGCGCCGCCGCCGACGTCGAGGAAATTGGCCGGCTCGCCGCCGTACTCCTGCAGGACGTCGAGGGTCGCCATCGCCAACCCCGCCCCGTTGACCATGCAGCCGATGTTGCCGTCGAGCTTGATATAGGCGAGGTCGAACTTGCCGGCGCTGATCTCCAGCGGATCGAGCTGGGAGTAGTCCATCAGGTCGTGGTACTCCCAGTGGCGGAAGATGGCGTTGTCGTCGAAGCTGATCTTGGCGTCCATGGCCAGCAGCCAGCCGGCCTTGGTCACCACCAGTGGATTGACTTCCACCAGCGCGCAGTCCTTCTCCAGACAGCAGCGGTACAGGTTGAGGATCAACTGGACGCAGTCCTCGGCCACCGTCCCCTTGAGCCCCAGCCCCAGCGCCACCTTGCGCGCCTGGTAGGCGCGCAGGCCGAGAAACGGGTCGATGGTGAGCATCTGGATCTTCTCCGGCGAGCGCACCGCCGTCTCTTCAATGTTCACCCCCCCCTCGGCCGAGGCGATGACGCAGTAGCGGCTGGTCTTGCGGTCCAGGGTGATCGAAAGGTAGAACTCGCGGGCGATCTCTACCGCCTCTTCCACCAGGATCCGCCGGACCTTGAGCCCCTCGGGGCCGGTCTGGGGGGTGACCAGGCGTTTGCCAAACAACTCCTTGGCCAATTCATGCG
>JACZKF010000600.1 GCA_014860175.1 Desulfuromonadales bacterium
GATCAGGAGCCGAACTGCTCCAAGAGAGCGCGATGACCGATAACGATCTCTGGGGAGACCTGACGGCGGACGAGCCGCCGGTAGCGGCCGTGCCGTGGTCGCCCGCCGAAGAACCGGTGTCGGCCGTTCAGCCCGCCTCGGCCGCCGACCCCTGGCAGACGGCAGCCGCCACCCCCGATACCGGTTGGGACGGGCGGACAGGGGCGCCAATTGAATTTGAAAACGCTACCGAAGAAACCGATGGCTTTATCTTCGAGGAAGAAGACCCCTTTGCCCTGACGGAAGACGAACTGCCGGGCGAAGCGCCTTCTGCGGCCGGTGAAGCCCACTGGGACGAGTTCGAAGAGGAGATCCTCCCCCTCGATGATGGGGACATCATCGAAGAGGAGATGCTGGTCGAGGAGCCCCCGGTCGACCCCCGCTTCGCCAGCACTTTCCAACTGCCGCCGGCGGCGGAAACAGCCGTTTGGGAGTTCGCTGCCGAGGAGACGGAGGACGCTCCGGTTGAGCGGGTCACGGACGAAATGGGGTGGGACTTCGAGGACGAACCGGTGACGGCACCGGCTCTGGCGGAAGCCGGCGAGTGGCCGGAAGCCACCCTCGAGTCTGCTCTCCCCTCGCCGGCGGCATGGGAGCAAGTCGATGAGGCCGCAGCACCGCCGGCCGCCCCTGTCGAGACGGCGGCCACGGTTGCCGAGACGGCAGCCACGGTTGCCGAGCCGGCGGCCACGGCGGTCGAGACCAAAGCGGCGACCCTCTCCGAAGAAGAGCTGGCCCGTATTGTCGAGAAAGTCGCCGGTGCGGTCATCGAGCGCCTGGCTCCTATTCTGCTCGAGCGCATCGCCTGGGAGGTCGTCCCCGACCTGGCGGAGAGCCTGATCCGGGATGAGATCCGCAAGCTCAAAGAAGAGGTGGAGAACCAGGTAGTCTAGGTTTAAAGGCCTAATTGCCTGGCGCCCGGCGCCTGCACCTGAATTCGATGGGGATTGCTGCAATCCCCATTTTCATTTCTGCGCCGCCCGCCCGGGCGGAAAACGAACTGCTGGAAGGACACCGATGGAACCGACACTTTCCAAGGGATATGAGCCGGGCGAAGTTGAGAAGAAGTGGTATGGCCAATGGGAGCGTAGCGGTCTCTTCCATGCCGAGGAGAGCTCACCCAAACCCCACTATTCGATTGTCATCCCCCCCCCCAACGTGACCGGCGTGCTGCACATGGGGCATGCACTCAACAATACGCTGCAAGACATCCTGGCGCGCTGGAAACGGATGGCCGGCCACGAGGTGCTGTGGATGCCGGGTACCGATCATGCCGGCATCGCCACCCAGAACGTGGTGGAGAAGCAGCTGGCCCAGTCCGGTACCGATCGCCATCAGCTCGGGCGGGAGAAGTTCATCGCCCGGGTCTGGCAGTGGAAGGAAGAGTCGGGGGGGCAGATCATCGAGCAGCTCAAGAGGCTCGGGGCTTCCTGTGACTGGCAGCGCGAGCGCTTCACCATGGATGAGGGGCTGTCGAAGGCGGTGCGCGAAGTCTTCGTCCACCTCTACGAAGAAGGGCTGATCTACCGTGACAACCGGCTGATCAACTGGTGTCCGCGCTGCCATACCGCTCTCTCCGACCTGGAAGTCGAGCATGACGAGAAGAAGGGGCATCTGTGGCAGCTGCGCTACCCGGTCGAGGGGAGCGACCGGCATCTGGTGGTCGCCACCACCCGCCCGGAGACGATGCTCGGCGACACCGCCGTCGCCGTCTACCCCGAGGACGAACGCTACCGGGAGCTGATCGGCAAAACGGTCCTGCTGCCGCTGCTGAACCGCCAGATCCCGATCATCGCCGACGACTACGTGGACCGCGAGTTCGGTACCGGGGTGGTGAAGATCACCCCCGCCCACGACTTCAACGACTTCGAGGTGGGGCGCCGGCACCAGCTGGAGATGATCAACATCTTTGACACCTCGGGGATGGTCAACGAGAACGGCGGCCCTTACGCCGGCCTGGAGCGCTACGCGGCGCGCCAGCAGGTGGTGGCCGACCTGCAGGCCCAGGGGCTGCTGGAGAAGGTGGACGATTACCCGCTGTCCGTCGGTGAGTGCTACCGCTGCCGAACCGTCATCGAGCCGTACCTGTCGCTGCAGTGGTACGTCAAGGTCGCTCCCCTGGCCGAAGAGGCGATCAAGGCGGTGCAGGACGGCCGCACCCGCATCGTCCCCGAGCAGTGGGAGAAGACCTATTTCGAGTGGATGTTCAACATCAAGGACTGGTGCATCAGTCGCCAGATCTGGTGGGGGCACCGGATCCCGGCCTGGTACTGCGACAGCTGCGGCCAGTTGCTGGTGAGTCGCGTCGATCTCGAGCGCTGCCCCTGCGGCGGTGCGCTACGCCAGGATACCGACGTCCTCGATACCTGGTTCAGCTCCGCCCTCTGGCCTTTCTCCACCATGGGGTGGCCGCCGACGACGGAAACCCTGCGCAAGTTCTACCCGACCTCCTGCCTGGTCACCGGTTTCGACATCCTCTTCTTTTGGGTCGCCCGGATGATGATGATGGGGCTCAAGTTCATGGGGGAAGTCCCCTTTCGCGAGGTCTACATCCACGCCCTGGTGCGCGATGCCCAGGGGCAGAAGATGAGCAAGAGCAAGGGGAACGTCATCGACCCGCTGGTGGTCATCGATGAGTATGGGGCCGATGCCTTCCGCTTCACCCTGGCCGCCTTTGCCGCCATGGGTCGCGACATCAAGCTCTCCACTGATCGGATCGCCGGCTATCGGGCCTTTGCCAACAAGCTCTGGAACGCCGCCCGTTTTGCCCTGATGAATCTGGAAGGGTTCGATCCGGCCGGAATCGACCTGCAGCGCCAGGAGCTCTCCCTGGCCGACGCCTGGATCCTGACCCGGCTGGCCGAGGCCACCCAGAACACCACCCGGGCGTTGGAAGAGTACCGGTTCAACGAAGTCGCGTCGGTGCTCTACAGTTTTACCTGGAACGAGTTCTGCGACTGGTACATCGAGCTGGCCAAGGACGATCTGTACGGCAGCGACCCCGAAGCCAAGGCGCGGACCCAGGCGGTGCTGTTTACCGTCCTCGAGCGGCTGCTGCGGCTGCTGCACCCGGTGATGCCGTTCATTACCGAAGAGATCTGGCAGGTGCTGCCGGGGTCTCGCCCGACCGCCTCGATCATGGCCGCCCCCTGGCCGACGGAGGAGGGGCTCCCGCTGCGCCGGGACGGCGCCGAGCGGATGGAGCGGATCATGGAGGTGATTCGCGGCCTGCGCAATATCCGCGGCGAAATGGACATCAACCCGGGCAAACAGATCCCGGCGCTCCTCGATTGCAAAAGCGGCGACGCCCTGGCGGTGATGCGCACCGGGGAGAGATACATCCGGGCTCTGGCGCGGGTGGAGACCCTTACCTACGGGGTCGGGATCGAACGGCCGGCCAAGGCGGCCACCCAGGTCGCCGGCGAGGTGGAGATCCTCGTCCCGCTGGCCGGGCTGATCGATCTGGAGGCCGAGGAGCAGCGGCTGCTCAAAGAGATCGCCAGGCTCGACAAGGATGTCGCGATGTTCGAAAAGAAGCTGGCCAACGAGGCCTTCGTCGCCAAGGCCCCCCCCGAGGTGCTGGCCAAGGACCGGGGGAAGCTGGCCGAGGCGAAAGACAAGGCGGCCATTCTGCAGCGCAGCCTGGAGCGGATCCAGGCGATGAAGTAGGAACGAGGCCGAAAGGAACGAGGGATGAAGCGTTTTCTCAACCGGCAGCGGATCGCGGCGGTGCAGCTCACCACCCCAGCGGAAAACCCGCTGGTCACCGATGACAACCGTCTGATGGACGTCTGGTTCAGCGGGGCGGTGCTGCGCAAGCAGATGTTCAAGAAAGTGAAAAAGTCCGAGCAGGAAGCGCTCGTCGCCGAGCTTCTGCAACGCGGCTTTCTGCGCTCGGGCAACCTGCTGGTCGACCCCCGGGCGGTTCTTTTTGCCGAGATGGAAAACGAGCTGCTGGGCGGGGTGATGACTCTGGGCGATGGCGAAAACGGCAAACCGGTGGAGTTCAAGATAAACAGCACTTTTTTCTCGGCCCTGACCGCCGATCCCGAATAAATGCAGCCTGGGCGGGCCGCAGCTGGCGGTCCGCCCGGGAAAGCCGACCCTTCTTGCTTGCACTCGCCTGCTTCAGCCCGCAAAAGCTAACGATAGACGCGTATCAGCTGGGGAAGACCCCCTCCGAGAGCGATGTCGCGGCAGTGACCGCCTGCCGTTGCCGCCTGTGGGTCCCGCCACAGATCAGTTAGAGGTTGAATTCAGGCACCGGACTCCTCAGGCAAAGACTGCCTGTATTCTACCACCTGCGTCACCCGGGGAGGGATCTCCACCCTTGCTCGGGGCGCCGTTTACCCTTATCCTAAGGCATTCATCCCCGACCTTGGCGGCCACGCCGCCTGGAGAAACCGTTATGTGGTTACCCTGGAAAACCGGCCGGCCATCGGCCGCCGACGTTGCCCGCCGGCTGGTGATTCTGAAACAGGTGGTGGCTTATGCCGCTCTCGTCCCAGAGATCAAGCTCCGCAACCAGTGGTCTGCCGGCGAGCAGGAGAGCTTCACCAGCCAGGCGGTTGAACGCCGCGACCAGTTCTGGCAGGGGATGCAGCAGGCCGGACTTTGGCCGCAGCTCACCCCCGCCGAGCGCGAGTACGCCCAGCAGACGCCCGCCACTCTCACCCCCGAGCAGCAGATCAACGCCTCCTGGCGCATGGAGGCGGCCCAGGTTCTGCTCTGGGCGCTCACCCTGATCCCCACTCTGCCGGCCTGGGGGGACCTGGCCAACAACTCCCGTCTGCAGGCGGTCCCCTCCGACGACCCTCTCCCTTTCATCCAGAAGGCGGTGTTGCGGCCGGAGGCGGAGATCGATCGGGGGCGGCAGATCGCCGAACTGTGGCACTGGCGCAGCCGCACCCGGGAGTTGATGGCCCGGGGCGAGCCGCTGCGCCCCGATGTCAGGATGAAAGCAGCCGGTCTTCTCTCCTACGACGATATCGTCCGCTTCAGCGCCAGCAAAAGCTTCGAGCGCGGGGAGATCCCGGCGCCGCTGGGGGGCGATTTCCCGGTGTGCGGCAAAGCCTACCGGGAGCTGACGCAGGAGGAATGGGAGGATGTGCGCTCGATCAGCTTCGAGCGCCATTTCGCCTTCAACTGGCTGGCCGGCCGGGCCCCGCGCAACCAGTGGGACCGCACGCCGACGGCCACCTGAAGCACCGATGAATCGCTGGCAGAGGTTAAAGGAGCAGGTCCGCGCCGGCTATCGGCAGCTGGACGCCCACAACCTGAGGTGGGCAGGCGATTTCGGCCAGGGGGGCGGGCGCCTTTATTGCCAGCGGGGGTGCCGCAACTGCTGTCGGCTGGCGGTCCATGCCACCTTCACTGAAGCCTTGTGCGTGGCCGATGCGCTGACCGCCGCCCAGCGCCTTGCTGTGGCCGAGCATGCCGCCCAGGCGGCGGCGGTGGCCCAGGTCGCCGGTGATCTGAAAGGGTGGCTGCGCGGCTATCGGCAGGAGATCGGCCGCTGCCCTTTGCTGGCTCCGGACGGTGCCTGCGGGGTCTACGCCGAGCGCCCGTTCGCCTGCCGGGCCCTCTGGTCGACCCGTCCCGCCGACTGGTGCGGCGTCGATCTGGCCACCCTGCATCCGCTGGAGAAGCAGGCCTTTCTCAGCAGCCTCGATCGCGCGGTGGTCGCCTGGCCGACCCACTACGCGGAGGCGCCCCAGGAGGCCGGGCGAGCGGCTGAAGAGGAAACCCTGTGGCGGCTGCGGGAACTTTTCGGCTTCTCGGTGACCGGCAACCTCCCCTATCTGCTCTGGCTGGAGCAGGAGATCGGCCTGAGCACCCTGATGGTGCAGGGGCGCGGCGCGGTGGAAAAGGTGCTGGTCGAACGAAAACTCCAGGTCCCTTATC
>JACZKF010000601.1 GCA_014860175.1 Desulfuromonadales bacterium
CTCTTCCTGACCTGGTCGTCTCCGGCATCGTTTACCTGGATGATCCCGAAGCGCGCCTGGCGGTGGTCAATGACCTGCCGGTCATGCTCGGGACGACCATCGAGGGGGCGACTGTGGTCGAAATTCTCTCCGATCGGGTTCGCTTCCGCCGCGACGGGCGCTTTTTTGAAGCGGGCCTGCAATTATAAATGACCGGGGCCCCTTCGGCCTTCGCTCTCCTTCGTCCTTTCCCGCGCCGCCAGCCTCAATGGAGCGCCCCCTCCTCCAGTCCGAGGAGCAGATAATCGGTCTCTTCCGGGGTGGCATCGCCGGGGCCGATCCGCTCCGGGACGGCTGGCAGCAGAACCCGAAAATCGAGATCGGCCTGGCGCTGCGCCTGTTCGGGGATACCGTGTTTCCAGGCGTGACCGCTACCGGCCAGGACCACCATCGTCTGCTGTGGGTTCTGCTGCAGGTAGTCCAGCAGGTTGCGGGCCATGGCCGTATCCCAGACCATCTGGGCTTCGCAGAAATACTCGAACATCTGCCCGTTGTGGGCATGGGCCCCCAGGGTGCGGCGGATGAAGGCGCGGTAGCTGTCATCGATATTGCAACTCACCCCCGGGGCCTGCTCGCGCTGCTCCGGGGTGAGGGAATCGAAACCTTTTCGCGCCACCTGCCGGGTGATCTCCCGGTCGATGTTCAGGGCGACCAGCGGAATCCGCTCCTGCCTGGCATAGCGGAGAATCGGCGCATAGAGCTCCCACATCCCCCAGTTCTTTTCGAAAACCTGGCGAAACTCCTGCTCGGACATCTCGCCGGCTACCCAGCGATCGGCATCGGGCTGACTTGGCTGGCGCAGCATCTCCAGCCCGATCGCCACCGGCTGGCCGGCCTGGTGCAGCGCCTGGATGACCTGCAGCTGCGCCTGGTGATGGCCGGGGTGATCGTGCAGTTCCCCGATGAAAACCGCCTGTGCTTGCCGCAGATCCTCGATCATCTCGGCGAAGCTGACATAATCCCGGGCGTGAACGTCGAGGATATGCGCTTCGGCGCCGGGGCGCAGAACAACAAGGAGAAATAGAAGGAATAAGGCAATGCCGGCACTACGGAGCGACAGGCCCATTTATGGTCTCCCAACAAAGGCGCCGACCGGCGCGGTGAGGTGCTATCGGGGGGAAAACTCCTGGATGACCGGGGAAGCTCCGACCGGCCAGGTCCCTTTGGCGACATTGTTCCCCACGGTGAAGACAAGATAGCTGTATTTGCCATAGTGAGGGATTTTGCGGGCCGCGGTGGCCGCTGCCGAAGAAGCCGGTAGGAAGAGGGCGGCGACCCGCCCGGCTTCCGTCGGATGGGGGAGGGCGGCAAACAGATCCGCCTCCCCGCGATAGGTCTCACCGGCCACCGTGAATCTTCCGGTTTCTACCTGCAACTCTTTGGGCAGCTCAGGCAGGAGCTCGCGTCGGCTCGGCCAGCCGAGAAAGAGGAGATCATGCTCCTGCAGTTCGGCTCGGGTTACCTGCGTCTCCGACACCACTCGACCACCGACCTGCCCCAACCCCTGCAGCAGCGTGCTGGCCGCCTCTCGTCCACTTTCGGAAAGCCCCTCGGCCGTTACCACCAGCAGGGCGGTCGACCCTTTGATCTCGTTGACGGTGGCGGGGATTTCCGCCGGGTCGAGACGCCGAAATAGATGCACCTCCGGGTCGACCACCAGCCGGCGGGGCTCCCCCCTGCTCTCAAGGGTGAATTGGGTGCGCGCCTGCCGGCTCTCCAGCCGCAGATCCTCCTTCCCGGTGGCTGTCTCCAGCCGCAACGGCACCCGCAGATGATAGATT
>JACZKF010000602.1 GCA_014860175.1 Desulfuromonadales bacterium
GCGTAGCGAGCGGCGCCGACCCGTCGAGGCTCACGGACGTTTCGCCAAGACCGGCGGGAAGTGGCGGGCGGGCGATATTCACAACCTGAGTACCGGGGGTCTTTTCCTCGCCGCCAGCCATCTTTTTCCGGTCGATACCCCTCTGATGCTGGAATTCTGTCTGCCGCCGGGCGATTCTGTCAGCTGCCAGGGGCGCGTGGCCTGGGTCAATCACCCCGAGTGGATCAAGAATCCAGGTTATCCGGCCGGCATGGGGGTGCAGTTTCTCGACCTGGAGGCCGCTCAGCGGCAGGCGCTGACTGCTTTTCTCGGCTCCGGGGAGGAGATTGCGGTCTCGCCTTAGGGTATACTTCTTTCAGATCGGAGCCCCTGATGGCGACAATGGAAGAGGTACTGCAGTTCTGGTTTGGTGACCTGGGTCCGGATGAGCCGGTTCCGGTCCACTGGTCGCAGTTCTGGTTCGGCGGTGCGGCGGAGGTCGACGCAGCGATTCGCCAGCGGTTCGCAGCGACCGTGACCACGGCTTTAGAGGGGGACTTTGAAGAGTGGCGGCAAACCCCTCGCGGAACCTTGGCTCTGATTCTTCTTCTCGACCAGTTCCCCCGCAACATCTATCGCGGTACCGCCGAAGCCTATGCGGGCGATTCGCGGGCTTTGCAGCTGTGCCGGGAAGGGTGCCGGCGGGGGTTCGATCGGCGACTCACCACCGTCCGACGCGCCTTTTTCTACCTTCCTCTGGAGCATGCGGAAGAGCGGCAGGCGCAAATCGATTCGGTGGCCGCTTTCAAGGCGCTGCTCGCGCAGGCGCCGCCGGCTCTGGAGGAGACCTGTAGGGGATTTCTCGACTACGCGCAGCGCCATCGCGACATCATCGAGCGATTCGACCGTTTTCCGCACCGCAATGCCGTCCTCGGGCGGATCTCCACGCAGGAGGAAGAGCTGTTCCTCCGGGAGCCCGGGTCGAGGTTTTGAATGTGGAATTCTGAATTTTGAATTATTTTGGCGTATTCGGATGTTTGAAGTCGCCGCTGAGGATTCTCTCCCCCTGGGATGGCCGGTTCCAGTAGTAGGTCCAGGCCTCCACCTCCCCACCGTCTTCCAGTTTCACTCTGGTTCGCCGCCGCAGGTAGACGCTGCCTGCCTCGTCGGCCGGATTGTACTCCTCCAGGCCATCGACGGCGCGTAAGGTCTCCTCATAGGCTGCTGGGGTGATTTCAACCAGCTCGCCGCGGACCACCCCCTCTCCCTCTTGCAGGTACGGATAGCCGCCATCCCTGAGATAATAGAGCTCACCCCGAGCGGTAGCGACGCTCTCGCGAATCGTGCGTCCCTGCAGATAGATGGGATAGTTCTTCTCTCCCGGGCGCAGGGTCCCATAGACGAAGATGGGGAGGGGAGCCACCGCTGCCGGTCTGGCGGCGACAAGTGTAAGGAGGATCCCTTGCATAGGATGGATGGGGAGGGGAAAAGGGGAAAGAAAAAAGGCCCCGGGTTGCCGGGGCCCCTGACAGGCTGACCTTATTTTTTGTGGCACTCGCCGCATTTGGTGGGGCCGGCCGCTTTTTCCTTGTGGCAGCCGGTGCACGTTTTGTGGGCGGTGTCTTTGTCCAGCTCGAGTTTGCCGGGGGTGCCCGCGCCATGGCAAGCCGCGCACTCCATCGCCGCAGCATGCGCTTTGTGGTTGAAGGTCACATTGCCGTTTTTCGCTTCCAGGGTCACCGAGTCCGGAGCGGCGGCCAGGACGGGGGTGGCGGCAAAGGCGACCAGCAAAGCGGAGATCAGAAACTTTTTCATGGGGGATCCTCCTGTGGAAATGGGAAATAAGTAATAAAACCGTCATATATTTAAAGTCAGAAGCCAAGAAAGTCAAGTGAGATTCACAAAAAAGGGGGATGTGAAGAGGTGGAATGAGGTTTGCATCATAGGAAGCGGCCCATTAGGTCCCGTTTGTCAAGTAGAGACTCCGCGCCGTTTTCACGCTGCAGGTGAACGCGATATAACGGTCTTGGTATCATAAAAAAGGGAGCAGACGAACGGCAGGGGGAGAGGCTTAATGATCCGGCTGCTGTAAACCAAAGACGGCCCGAACCATGAGGTTCGGGCCGTCCTTTTACTGGAGCCACCTGGCGGAATCGAACCGCCGACCTACTGATTACGAATCAGTTGCTCTACCGGCTGAGCTAAGGTGGCCGATTTTTTATGCGGGTCAACTAATTACCGCAAATCAGAGTGGGAGTCAACGGCGAAGTTGGTCCCGGTTCTCCGGCCGGGAAAAAGTCCCCCTGGATTTGCCTCGGTCCGATCATGATGGTATCCTATGAGTCTGCTTCAACCTCTTTCCCCGGATTGATAAGCCATTATGGATAACCCGATTGAGCAGACCCCTGACCTCGAGACCCCCCGGGCCCGCCTGCCAGAGGAGGCAGCGGCCGATCTGCCGCTGGTCGGCACCGAGAAGATGCGTATCTTGCTGGTGGACGATGAACCGGAGATCCGTGAACTGTTCGCCGCCTTGCTGCGCCGCCGTGGCTGGGAAGTGGTCTGCGCCGCCAGCGCCATGGAAGGGCTGGAAGCCCTGGAGGAAAACCAGTTCAATCTCATTCTGATGGATATCCAGATGCCCGAGATCAGCGGCCTCGATGCCACCCGGGTAATCCGGCGACGCGAGCAGGCCGGGGAGTCCCCCTATACGCCGATCGTCGCGGTAACCGCCTGGACTCTGCCAGAGTTTCGTCAGGCCTGCCAGGCTGCCGGCATGGACGATTTCCTGGCCAAGCCGGTCACCCTGTCCCACCTTTGGTCGACTGTGGAGCGCAATGCCAAGCCGGCTGAAAACCAGTAAATCCAGCTTTGTCACCGCTTTTGTCTGCTCCCTGTTGCTGCTGCTCATCGCTTGCCGGGAGCCGCCGCGCCTTTCTCCTCTCTCCGCCGAAGGGACCATTCTGGCTTTCGGCGACAGCCTGACCTACGGCACCGGCGCCTCTCCGCAGGAGGCGTACCCGGCGATTCTCGCCGCTCTTCTTGGTCGGCCGGTCATCAACGCCGGGGTGCCCGGTGAAACCTCCGGCGAGGGGCTCGCCCGTCTCGCCGGTCTGCTCGAAGAGCACCACCCGGAACTGGTCATCCTCTGCCACGGTGGAAACGATTTTCTGCAGCGGCTCGACCCAGAACAGCTGAGAGTAAATTTGCAGGCGATGATTGCCCTGGCCAAGGGGGCGGGGGCGCAGGTGCTCCTGGTCGGTGTGCCACGACCCGGTCTGCGCCTGGTGTCGGCCCCCGTGTACGAAACGGTAGCCGATGCGCTCCGTCTCCCCTATGAGGCAAAAATCGTGAGCGATATCCTCGGCGACGGCACCCTCAAAAGCGACTACATCCACCCGAACGCCGCCGGCTATCGCCGCCTGGCTCAGACCCTGGCCCGCCAGATCGCTCTCTGAAGCGACGTGCCTTCCGGTACACCGTGTGCCCTTCCGGCGCCTTGACTCCCGGCATTCACCTCTCAAGTTCCCTTCCCTCCAGAAGATCTCGTCCAGAAGATCTTGTCATTGCCGTCCCGGGGGCCTTGCGGTAGAATGCGCCCCATTTGCCGCAGGAAAGGATCCCCATGGACAACCGCATGGTCCTCGTTATCATGACCGGCCCCGACCGCCCCGGCATTATCGCCGCCGTGACCGGGCAGATCGCCGCTGCCGGGGCGCGTATCCGCGACATCGAACAGACCGTCACCCATACGCTCCTCTCCCTCTCGGTCCTCATCGATTTTACCGCCGGGGAAAGCGACCAGAAGCCGCTGGTCAAAGACCTGCTCTTTCTCGCCAAGGAGATCGGGCTCGATCTCGACTTCCAGGTGCTGACCGAAGCGGAGTACCGTCGCAAATCGACCCGCCACGCCTACGTGCTCACCATCATGGGGGGGGAAGTCAACGCCGTGGCGCTGGCGCGGATCTCGCGCATCCTGGCCGACCATGAGGTGAATATCGAGCGCATCTCCAAACTCACCCAGGGGCAGCTGCGCTGCGTGGAGTTTCTGGTGACCGTCCCCCCCGGGCTCGACGTCAAGGCCATGACCCGCACCCTCCTCGGCGAGGGGGGGAGCCTCGGGGTCGATATCGCGGTGCAAAAGGAGGGGCTCTACCGTCGGGCCAAGCGCCTCATCGTCATGGACATGGATTCGACCCTGATCCAGATCGAAGTCATTGACGAATTGGCGCGCCTGGCCGGAGTCGGCGCCGAAGTCGAGGCGATCACCGAGCGGGCGATGAACGGCGAGCTCGATTTTTCCGGCGCCCTGCGGGCCCGGGTCGCCCTGCTCAAGGGGCTGCCGGCCGACGCCCTGGAAGAGGTCTACCGCACCATCCCCTTCACCCCGGGGGCCAAGACTCTGGTGCGGGTGCTCAAGCGCCTCGGCTTCCGCACCGCCGTCATCTCCGGCGGCTTCTCCTTTTTCACCGACCGTCTCAAGGCCGAACTCGGTCTCGATTACGCTTTCGCCAACGCCCTGGAGATCAAAAACGGCCGCGTCACCGGAGAGGTGAGCGGCCCCATCGTCGACGGCGCCCGCAAGGCCGAGCTGCTGGAGGAGATCGCGGTTCGCGAGGGGATCACCCTCGACCAGGTGATCGCCATCGGTGACGGGGCCAACGACCTGCCGATGCTCGGCAAGGCTGGGCTGGGGATTGCCTTCAATGCCAAGGCGCGGGTACGCGAGCAGGCCGACACCCACATCAATCAGCAAAGCCTCGACTCCATCCTCTACCTGCTCGGCCTCTCCGAGCGCGACATGACCGAGATCGGCGAGTGAAGCTTCCTGCCCCCCTGGTCGAAGGGAAGCTGGTGCGTCGTTACCAGCGCTTTCTGGCCGATATCGAACTCCCCGACGGCCGCGTCGTCATCGCCCACACGCCAAATACCGGCAGCATGCTGCAGTGCGCCGTGGCGGGGCATCCGGTGCTCATTTCCCGGGCCGACAACCCGGCGCGCAAGCTGGACTGGACCCTCGAGCTGATCCTGGTCAACGGGCACTGGGTCGATACTCACACCCACCGCACCAACCGGGTGGTGGAAGAAGCGCTGCGGGCAGGAGAGATCGCCGGACTTGCCGGCTACCAGGTCATCGCCGAACAGCGCTTCGGCACCAGCCGCCTCGATTTCCTGCTGCAGAAGGGGGAGGAAAAGGTCTACCTCGAGGTGAAAAACGTCACCCTCACCGACGGCGGCGCGGTCGCCTGCTTCCCGGACGCCGTCACCGAGCGCGGCCGCCGGCATCTGCATGAACTCCTTGATGCCGTGCGCCAGGGGGACCGCGCCGTCATCTTCTTCCTCGTCCAGCGCGGCGAGGCCGCCGCCTTCTCCCCCGCCGACCAGATCGACCCCGCCTACGGCCGCACCCTGCGGGAAGTCGCCGCCCAGGGAGTGGAGGTCATCGCCTGCCGCAGTATCGTCACCAGGGAGGAAAATCGGGTAGGAGAGAGGCTGCCGGTCATCCTTTGAGGCAGCGGCAAGGGCCAGGCCTCAAACGCCAAGCATAAGCCGAGCACAGGTCTGAGGTTTTCAGATAATCAGATTCGGCAGTTCGTCGATATCGTCGGCCTGGCGGGGGAAGTGCTCCTGGAGCAGGTCGCCGCAGCGGGTGATGGCGGCGCACAGGGCTTCGGCGGTGTTCCCCTGGTGGATGCCGGCGGTGACCGTGTGGACGATCTCCTCCCAAGTGCGTGGCGGCACCTGGGCGTTGATGCCGTAATCGGCCAGCACGTAGACCCGGTGCTCGAACAAGGAGATGAGGATCAGGATGCCGGTGCCGGCGCGGGTGCGGTGCAGCCCATGCTCGAGAAAACAGACCAGGGCATTTTCCGCCACCTCGACGTCCATTTCGACGGTCGGCACCAGCCGCCGGCGCAATCCCCACCAGTTGCGGATCAGCCAGAGAAACGGGAAATAGAAGAGGAAGAACAGGGGGAGAAAAACCCAGACCGACGAGCCGCCGAAGGCCCAGGCCAGGGTGACCGAGACGGCCAGGGAGAAAAAGGCCGCCCCGACAGTCTCCGCGCGCGGGTAGTCGTACGACTCATCGACCACCATCGGCACGATCTCACCGGCGGTCCGACTCTCCGCCTCCCGCACCGCCGCCTCGATGCGCTGCTTTTCTTCCTCGGAGAAAAAGTTCTTTGCCCTCACCCGTGCCATGACATCCCCTGGTAAGATCCCCGACTCCACGAAAACTCAAAACTCAACTACCACCCGCCGGAGGC
>JACZKF010000603.1 GCA_014860175.1 Desulfuromonadales bacterium
AACGAAGCGGTAAGCAGATATCCTTCAGAATTACCCGAGAAGGGGTGCCATGTTCAAAAAAATCTGTACCAGGGCGATTGTGCCGGTGGCGGTAGCGGTTACGGGGTTTGTGATCGTCTGCTGCCTGCTGCTGTATTCGGCCATCAAAGTTGACATGACCAACAATGCCGTCCAGCATTCATCGGCCTTGGCCGACACGATTGTCAAGTCGACCCGCTACGCCATGCTCAGGTCAGACTGGGAGTCTATTCGCAATATCATCGACAATATCGGCGAGCAGGAGGGGGTAGAGCACGTTCGCATCTTCAACAAAAAAGGGTTGATCATCTTCTCGGACAACCCGTTGGAGGTCAATCATTTCGTCGACAAGGGCACGGCCGGGTGCGTCAACTGCCATGCGGGTGATGTGCCTCTGGCCACGCTGGAAGATATGCAAAAGGCGAGGACCTTTGTCAACAGCCGCCAGATCGAAGTCCTGGCCATAACCGAACCTATCTACAATGAACCAAGCTGTTCCACCGCCGACTGTCATTTCCATGCCCCTGAGTTGAAACTGGTGGGCACCCTCGACATCGGCCTGGACCGCTCGCCGTTGACCAAGGCGCTGGCGGTCCTCGGCGGACGGATGCTGGTCTTCTCCCTCATGGTTCTGGTGGTGACCGTAGGCGGAGTGGCGGCGCTCCTGCGCCGGAACGTTTTTCTGCCGATCCAGCAACTAACCATCTTTACGGACCAGGTGGCGGATGGTACCGTGGTAGACCAGTTTCCGGCCATCGGCGGCGAACTCGATCAGATTGCCGATAATTTCCGGCGCGTGACTCAGCAGCGGGATCAGGCGTTGGCCCGGCTGGAACGGATGGAGGAAAACGCTCGCACTCGAAACCTCCAGAACCAGATACCTACTTCTTCGGATCGTGAGATTGCGGAGCAGGAACAGACCGATGGCCGATCCAATGAACTGCTCTCACGGGGGAAAAGTGCCGGAACCGAAGCCACTTTGCCGGGAAGCCAGGAAGAAGATCCGTAAGCTCCAGGCCCGGGCGAGCCGCGGCCTGTGGGCCCTGGCGCTCTTCGTGGCCATCAGCATCGGCGCCATGCGGGATTTCAGTTTTATCCCCTCCCTCCCGCAGCAGATTCGGGACTTTCTGGGGATGTCCCCGCCGACCGGTCTGATCAGTGCTGCCCTGGTGGTTTACACCTTTTCTGCCGTCGTCCTCGTCCTCTCCCGGATGACTCTCGGCCTGGGGGAGTACAGTGGTTTTGCCCATGTGGGGTACCTGACCGCTTTTTATGGCTTCTACCACTTTGCCGGTGCCTTGCAGGATAACTTCTGGGCGGTTTTCGCAGCCGGCATGACCGTGCTGGGGCTGGAAAGTTACCACATCTGGACCCATTATCAGGAGCTGGTCAAGGAGTTGGAGAAGTTCCTCCCCCGGCTCAACAAAACCGAGGAGGAGTGAGCCGCGGGTCAGAGTTTCAGCAGGAACGCTTTTGCGTCATCGACCGCTCGGGGGAATCGCCTCGGGCGGTTTTTTCTGGTTCAGATCTGCAGGAAGTAGAGGAGGATGGTGAGGGAGATGGCGCTGAGGAGGGTGGTGACGAAAATGGCGCCGGCGACCAGATCGGGGCGCGAACCGAACTTGAGGGCGTAGAGCAGAGGCAAAATGGCGCTGGGGGTACTGGTCTGCAAAATGATCACTTTCTGGGCCAGCCCGCCGATGCCGAGCAGCCATGTCAGCGCCAACGCCAGCAGGGGGGCGACGGCCAGGCGCAAAAGGGCGGCCAGGGAGAAAAATCCGGCCCCGCTCTGCAGGCGGGTGCGGGCGAGCTGCATGCCGAGCAGGACCAGCATCAGAGGGATAGCGGCCTGGCCAAGAAGATCGACCGGCCGCAGAACCAGCTCCGGAACCCGGGCGCCGATCGCCTGCAGAGCCAGGGCGAGGATGCCGGCATGGAAGATCGGGATTTTCATGGCGTTGGTCACCGCCTGGCGCAGGGTCGCGGTCGACCCCTGAGCGAGCACGATGGCCAAACTGCTCAGGACCAGATTGAAGAAGAAAAAGGTGAGAATGGAGATCTCCAGCCCGGGCTGACCAAAGGCGAACCAGGTCAGGGGGAGACCGAAGTTGCCGATGTTCATCATCACCGTGGCCAGGTGAAGGGCGCTGCGGGTCTCCCGGTCGAAGCGCAGCAAGTAGCCGGCGGTCAGCGATAAAATGAGCATGGCCGCGGTGTAAAGGAGCATGAACAGGCCGATCTGACCGGCCAGGGAAAAGGAGACCTCCTGCTTCATCAGAGCCGAGAAGACCAGGCAGGGGGAAAAAAGATAGAGGCTGCTGACGGAGAGGGTGCGAAAGTCGAGTTTGGCGGTGCGCTCCAGCACGAAACCGGAGAAGACGACGAGAAAAACCGGCAGGATGATCTGGACGAACAGCATCGGAATCTCCGTGCGCAACAATGCCGGGAGGTTAGCACGCCGCCAAGGGGAGGGCAAGGAAAGTGGTGCCCGCCTCAGGCGCCTTTCATTGAATGAATTCCCTCCCATATTCCCGTTGACAAGGGCGCCGCAATCCTGATTAAATAACGCGCTGTGCCCTGTTGCCAAGGCGCGGGCACATTTCACTCACTTTGGAGGATTGAACAGGATGAACCCACTGGCCAAGGAACTGAACGACCTGCTTGCGCAGCAAAGCCCGCATGTCTTGGAGATGCTCTCGGATCTGGGCAAGAACCTTTTCTTCCCCAAGGGGATTCTCACCCAGTCCGCCGAGGCCAAGGACAAAGCCCATAAATTCAACGCCACCATCGGCATCGCCACAGAGAACGGCGGCCCGATGTACCTGCAGTGCATCCAGGACAAGCTCTCGGCCTTCGATCCGAAAGATATCTTCCCCTACGCCCCACCGGCCGGCCGGCCGGAACTGCGGGCCCTCTGGCGCGAGAAAATGCTGCAGGAAAACCCGAGCATGCAGGGGAAAAAGTTCAGCAATCCGGTGGTGACCAACGCCCTGACCCACGGCCTCTCCATCGTCGGCGACCTGTTCGTCGGCGTCGGCGACCATGTGGTGCTGCCGGAGATGCTGTGGGGGAACTACAATCTCACCTTCGGCACCTGCAACGGTGGTGTCATCAAGAAGCACAACACCTTTACCGCCGACGGTGGCTATGATGTGGCGGCCTTCAAGACCGCCCTCAAGGCGACCGCCGCCGAGAAGGGGAAAGCGGTCGTCCTGCTCAACTTCCCCAACAACCCGAGCGGCTACACGCCGACGGTGGCCGAAGGGGAGGCCCTGGTGGCGGCCATCCTCGAAGTCGCCCAGGCCGGTTGCAACATCGTAGCGGTGACCGACGACGCCTACTTCGGTCTTTTCTATGAAGAGTCGATGACCGAGTCGCTGTTCGGCAAACTGGCCAACCTGCACCCGCGCATTCTGGCGGTGAAGCTCGATGGGGCCACCAAGGAAGAGTTCGTCTGGGGTTTCCGCACCGGCTTCATCACCTTTGCCGATGGCCACCAGGAGGCGAAGGCCGACGTCCTGACCGCCCTGGAGAAGAAGACCATGGGGATCATCCGGGCCAAGATCTCCAACTGTCCGCACCCCTCCCAGACCTTTGTCATCGACGCCCTGCGCAACCCGGCCTTCCCGGCCCAGCGCGCCGAAAAAGTGCAGGTCATGAAGGGGCGCGCCCTGAAGACCAAACAGGTGCTCGACAGCGGCAAGTACACCGAAGCCTGGGACTACTATCCCTTCAACTCCGGCTACTTCATGTGCCTGAAGCTGAAAACGGTCGATGCCGAAAAACTGCGCATCCATCTGCTCGACAAGTACGGCGTCGGCACTATCTCCATCAACAAGACCGACCTGCGCATCGCCTTCTCCTGCCTTGCCGAGAAGGATATCCAGGAACTGTTCGACATCATCTACCAGGCGGTCAAAGACCTGGCCTGATCGTCTGGTTCGTGTAGAGGTGGAAAGGGGCGGGTGTATTCCCGCCCTTTTTCCGTTGGGCGCGGGCCCTTTCACGCGACGACGCGACGACGAACGTAAAACCTTTAAGCTTTCAGTTTTTTGTTTTAAAGTGCGTCGTGAGTGGACGCAGTGAGCGGGCGTGAGACCAATTTAGGGGTTTTAGGAATGGGTTGGGAGCGACTGCAGGAGATCCTGAAACAGGCGCGCATCGTGCCGGAGTTGACTGGGCTTCTCGAACCCGAGGCGGAGTTGTACCTGGTCGGCGGCACCTTGCGCGACTGGCTGCTGGGGCGGCCGGCCACCGATTTCGACTTCGCCACCCCCGGCGATCCTACCTCTCTCGCCCAGGCCTATGCCCGGCGGGTCGGCGGCCACTGGTTCATGCTCGACCCGGTGCGGGACCAGAGTCGGGTGGTGGTGCGGCAGGACCGAGGGGCGTTGACCTTCGATTTCGCCCCTTTCCGGGCTCCGGATCTGGAGGGGGATCTGCGCCTGCGCGATTTCACCGTCAACGCCTTGGCTCTACGCCTGTATCGTGACGGGCGGATCGGAACTCTGCACGACCCCCTCGCCGGCCAGAGCGATCTCGGGGAGGGGAGCTTGCGGGCCTGCTCCCCAGGGGTCTTTGTCGACGATCCGCTGCGGGTTCTCAAAGGGGTGCGCCATGCGGCCGCCTTCGGCTGGCAGATCGAACCACCGACCGCCTACCTCATGCGGGAGGCGGCCAGCCAACTGTTCATGATCGCCCCCGAGCGGGTGCGGGCCGAGGTGGCGGCCATCTTTTCCGTCCCTGGCCTGCCAAGCGGCATCAACCTCCTCGACCACCTCGGTCTGCTTCCCAATCTTTTCGGTCCGGCCGGCCGGGAGGACGGGACCCAGGAGGGGCGAAGGGGAGTGACGGCCATCGATGGCGTCCTGGCCGCGGCCGGGGAAGCGGTCGTGGGGCTGCTCAGCGAAGAGTTCGAAGCCGGTTTCTCCCGCGTCGCCCTGCTGCGACTGGCGGCCTTTGTCCGCGGCTGGCACCCCCACCGGGTGGCCGATCCGGCCGAGCGGCTGCGTCTGGGGCGCAGGACTTCGATGGTCTTGCGCCATTTGCTCCAACTGTCGCCCGCCCGCTACCCCGAAGTCGAAGCTCTTCCCGCTCTCCCCCGGGCTCGGGCCCTGTGGGCCGACAGTTGCGGCGGCAGTGTCCCCGACACCCTCCTGTTCCTCGCCACCCTCGCCGAAGCGCCGCCAGCCGTCGCTTTCGGCCGGCTGTTGCCGGCGCTGCACGACTGGCTGGCGCTCCAGCGCAACGGCCGCATCCCCGATCTGGTCGATGGGCATTGGCTGGCCGAACAGTTTGGTTTGCAGGGGCCGGCTATCGGCCAGGCGATGGCCGCCGTGCGCCAGGAGGAGATCGCCGGCCGGGTGCGCAGCCTGGAAGAGGCGCGTCATTTTCTCCAGAGGGAAAATACTCGTTGACAAGCCGCCCCTAGATTCCTATACTTTGCCTCGCTTTGCGGGAATAACTCAGTGGTAGAGTGTCAGCTTCCCAAGCTGAAGGTCGCGGGTTCGAATCCCGTTTCCCGCTCCAGAATCAGCAAGGCCCGGATCGTTTGACGATCCGGGCCTTTGTCGTTGGTGGTTGCCTCTCTCCTCTTTTATCAGTGCACTTCGATCTTCTTCACCTTCTCCTTCGCCTCGGCCGTCTTGGGGAGCTCGATGTGCAGCACGCCGCTGCGGTAGGTGGCGTTGATCCGGTCGATGTCGACCTCCATCGGCAGCTGGAGGGTGCGCTCGAAGTTGCCGTAGCGGCACTCGCGGAAGATCTCCTGCCCTTTTTCCTTCTCCGTCTTCTCCTCGCGTCGCTCGCCGCGGATAGTCAGCATGTTGCCGCGTACCGAAACGTCGATATCTTTCTCCTCCACCCCCGGCAGCTCCGCATCAATGCGGTAGGCCCCTTCGGTCTCCTCCATGTTGATCCGCGGCATCGTGCCGCCGCCGAACATCTCCTCCATCATCCCCATCCGCGGAAAGCCGCGGAAGAAGTCGTCGAACATCGACTCGAACGCCCGCCGCATCGGCCACATCTCCTCCGTGCGTCCAGACTCCATCTCTCCCCGCCGCCGCCAGGGCATCAACTCTCTTCTGGGCATGGTTGCTCCTCCTATTTGGGATCTACTCTTTCCCATGTAGCACCGGAGGGGAGGGTGTCAAGGGTGTGGTTTGGCGTTGCGGAAAATTAAGGCCTGGTCCCAACCCGCCGCATCGGCAGCCGCGTCATAGGTGCTCTGCAGGAAATCGAGGAGCGCCGCGTCCGGTGACGCTGCCTGGCGGACCTTTTCATAGGGGAGGATGAATTCCTTCAGCTGCGGGTGGTAGAAGGCCTCCGTCGGACGCACCGGTGCGCTGCCAAATCCCTCCGGCTCAGGGTAGGCATAGGAATAAAAGGCGGGCTCGGGAAACGCTTCGCTCCCCGGCCAGAAGCCGCAGCTGCTCACTTCCTGCGAATAGGCCTCGCGGGCGACCCAGTCGGGGAGATGCGGGACGCCGCCGGGGTGCTGGGGGGCTCGGCGGCCGGAGAAGCGGGTGACCGCCAGGTCGAAGGAGCCCCAGAAGAAGTG
Source organism: Desulfuromonadales bacterium (assembly GCA_014860175.1). Taxonomy (GTDB): domain Bacteria; phylum Desulfobacterota; class Desulfuromonadia; order Desulfuromonadales; family JACZKF01; genus JACZKF01. The sequence continues at coordinate 6,578 of JACZKF010000603.1, forward strand.
TACGGGGCTGCTCTTTCCCGTGAAGCGGGCCCGGAACTCCTTGAGCACCCGGTCGGCCTGGAGCAGGGCGCGCCAGAACCGGTGGGCGTAGCCGGCATCGTAGGCGGCGTGCTGTTCGTCGCAGTCGAAAGGGATCGGGTCGGGCAGTTCGGAAGGGGTCGTGTGGATAGCGACCTTCAACTCGAGCTCGGCCAGGGTGGCCGACAGCTCCCGGTAGAAATCGGCGACCGAGCGCGGCGCCAGAGCCATCGTCCGCACCGCGCCGTCGCTGCTCTGGAGCAGAAGCCGGTGGTCGATGAAATCGAAATCGATCTGAAAGGTCCGGGTCCCATACGGGATCGGTGACGTGGTGAGACCTCGGGAGGTGAGGTACAGGGCGACGTGCCAGGAGTGATTGACCCAGGGGGTCTGCACCAGCCGGATCTTGCCGACGATCTGCGCCCAGAGGTGGAGGGTCGCGCAAGTCTCCTTCCACTCGGGAAACGGCAGGCTCGGCCATGCTTCAGTCTCCTCGGTGCGCCTCCAGTCAATCATTTTTTCCTCCCCGGCACCTTCTGAAACGGCAGCTTACCTATATCAACTCTGGCAAGAGGCGCAACCCCTTGGCCCAATGTCCCAATGGACACCCTCCTGACATGTGCTTGTCGGCCGGAAAAAGATAAAATTGAAGGCAAGGAGTACGAATCATGCCGAATCGCACCGATCTGGCCAGAATTCATAT
>JACZKF010000604.1 GCA_014860175.1 Desulfuromonadales bacterium
GTCATCGCGACCAGAATGATTTTTTCCGCCACCATAGAATCCCAGTTTTGAGTTTTGAGGTTCTTGATTGTAATTCAAAACTCAAAACTCAAAACTCAAAACTTTACGTCAGCACCTCTCGCCGGCGATCCCCTTCGGTCCTCTCTCGGTGCCGCCTCTCGGCCTCGCGCCGTTCGGGGCCAGTGTAGACCCGCCCCTGACGCTGCACCAGGGAGGCGTAATAACCTCCCGCCGCCACCAGTTCGTCGTGCCCCCCGGCTTCGAGAATCCGTCCATCCTTGAGCACCAGGATGCGATCGGCGTTTACCACTGTCGATAACCGGTGGGCAATGACAAAAGTCGTGCGGCCGCGGATCAGCCGCTCGAGGGCGTCCTGCACCTGCGCTTCCAGTTCCACGTCGAGGGCCGAGGTCGCCTCGTCGAGGATCAGAATCGGCGGATCTTTGAGCAGGGCTCGGGCGATGGCAATGCGCTGCCGCTCGCCGCCGGAGAGCCGCCCCCCCCGTTCTCCCACCGGCGTTTCGTACCCGTTCTCCATCGCCATGATGAAGTCGTGGGCGTTGGCCGCCCGGGCCGCCGCCTCGATCTCTTCCTGCCTCGCCTCCGGGCGACCATAGGCGATGTTGTCGCGCAGCGATTCGTTAAAAAGCAAAGCATCCTGCAGCACGACACCGATCTGCCGGCGGACGCTTTTTTGTTTGTACCGCCGCAGATCGATGCCGTCGAGGCGGATGACACCGCTGGTCGGGTCGTAGAAACGCTGCAGCAAAGCCATCAAGGTCGATTTGCCGGCACCGCTCGGACCGACGATGGCGATCATCTCGCCGGGACGCACCCACAGGTCGATGCCGCGCAGGATGACGCTGCCGGTGGCGGCGTAGGCGAAGTGGACCCGCTCGAATTCGACCTCGCCCCGCAGCCTCCCGGCCTCGATGGCATCCGGAGCGTCACCGATCAACTCCTGGGTATCGAGGATGGAAAAGATCTGATCGAGGGAGACGGTGGCGGTGCGCAGGGTACGGTAGATGCCGGTCAGCCCCTGGACCGGCCCGAACAGCCCGCCGACATAGCCGAGAAAGGCGACCAGGGTGCCGAGAGTCGCCTCTCCCCGCAGGATCAGCACCCCCCCGAAGGCGATGGCGGCAATGCGGGCGGCGGTGATGAGAGTATTTTGCAGGGCACCGACACTGGTGTCGAAGCGGATCCCCTGCACCACCACCTGATTGGTCGCCCCGACCTCGCGCAGGAAGCGGCGCTTTTCGGCATCTTCCATGGCAAAGCTGCGCACCGTCACGATCCCCGACAGGATTTCGTTGAAACGGGAGTAAATCCGGGCCCATCCGTCCATCAGAAGCTTCTCCCGACGAGTCTGTACGGGGGCGGCCAGAGTGGCAATGATGGCGGGCAGCGGGACGAAGGCGAGAACCAGCAGGGTCAGGCGCCAGTCAAGGCGCAGCATCAGGATCACCGCCAGCAGCAGGTAGGCGAGCGCCGGCAGGACATTGAAGGAGATCTCGCTGACGGCGCCGATAAACCCCTGGATTCCCCGGTCGAGGCGGGTCATGATCGCCCCTACCCCCTCGCGCCGGTGCAGGTCGTGCGGCAGGCGGTGCAGTTTGCCGACCGTCACATCGAGCAGGGCATAGTGAATGCCGATCCGGGTTCGCCAGGAGAGCCAGTTGGAGACGCCGCCGGTGATTTCTCGCCCCAAGGCGAGGACCACCAGCATCAGCACCCCGGCCACGATCGTCTGCAGGGTCCCGTCCTCGCCGAGCCCGTCGAAGATAAATTTCATCACCAGCGGCTCGAGGGCGTTGGTCGCCGCCACGGCAAAGGTGAGGATGAGGATCATCACCACCACCGTGCGATGCGGCTGAGCAAATCTCATCGCCCGTTTCAGACGGGGCCAGGCACCGGCACTCATTGGTGCATCCTCCGGGGCACAACGGTTCTATCTCCGCGAGTATAAC
>JACZKF010000605.1 GCA_014860175.1 Desulfuromonadales bacterium
ACCTTGACCGGTCGTTCGAAGAGCAGAATCAGGCCGCTGACAAAATTATTCACAATATTTTGCAGGCCGAAACCGATTCCGATGCCGAAGGCCCCGGCCAGCACCGCAAAGTTGCGCAGCTCGATGCCGGCCAGGCCCATCGCCAGCAGAAAACCGATAAAGATGAGAAAATAATGGAGCAGCTTCTTGATCGCATCGCGCACCCCGCGATCGGCACTGCTATGGGGAAAGATTTGGGTATCCAACGTCGCCCGCAGTACCCAGGAGGTCTGGATCGACAGATAGATGACGAGCAGCGCCAGGAGCAGCATCGGCACCGTGACCTGCACTTGCCCGACAAAGATGCCGCGGCTGGCCAGAGCCTCCATGGCATGGGAGAAGGAATGGTAGACGCCGAGCACCAGGAGAATGTTGAACAGCGCCCCGACGATCACCAGGACAAAGAGAATCCCTTTCAGCCGGCGTCCGAGTTCCGCACCATAGCGCTGCACAAAGGCGCGCTTGGCAAGCAGAGGCTTACCGAGAAGGTAATCGATGGCACCCTTGCCCAGATGAATAGTCATCAAAGCGAAGATGCCGATGAACACCGATTTGATGGAAGCGTCGAGCAGGCGGGTGGCGAGAGTGTCGAAGCCGGCCAGTTGGGCCATGAAGATGACCAGGCAGACCAGGGCGGCCAAGCGCAGGCCCACGGTAAAAGCGTTGACCGTCCCCTGGTGACGCACAATATTGTAGCGGGCCAGCAGCAGGGAGAGGGTTAAGCCGGTCAGGCCCACCCCCGTCACATAGATTCGATAAAGAGGGGTGGGTAAATTGATCACCTGCAGCACCAGCGATACCAGCAGCACGGTGGCCAGCAGAAACACGGTGAAACGCTTTAAAGGGTTGCGCACCAGAGCAGAGATGAGCACTGCTGCCGAAAAGGCGAACAGAATCCACACCGCCAGCCGCAAGAGCCCCGGCGGCGCTTTATAGAGGGGAGTCAGAGCCGCCATGGCGACGAAAATGCCGGTCGCCCAGGGGTTTTGGACAATAAAGCCCCACTCCCCTTCGCCGTCGGCGGTGTGCCGATGACTGCGGATGAAAGTTGCGGTAGCCAAGACCAGCAGGACCTGGATGACCAGAATCCAGAGCTGCCCGTGCAAGGCCCGCAGGTCGAGGTGCAGCGCCGCTTTGAGACCGGACTGGAACTCCTCACGCCAATCTTCTTGAAATTGCTCAAAAAATTCAGGGGCGAGCAGGGGCGGACCGCTGCGCTGATAGATCTCCCCGCGGGCCTGGCGCAGAGCAGTCTCCACCCTGACCAACATCCCAAGGCTTTCATTGAGAATGGCTGTTTGCTCCTCCTGCAGCGCGTCCAGGCGCTCGGCTGTCGTTGCTGCCGAACCAAGCAACTGACCAATGTCCATCTGCACCCGCTGGAAAACCTCTTTCGGCCATTGCGCAGTTTCGCCGGCCAGCCGCTTCTCCCAGCCGCGCCAGAAGAGCTGACGCGCTTCCCAGTCGAGACGGATTGCGGCCACGTCTTCCTGACGGCTGGTGAGGCGCTTCGCGAGCGCGTCCAGCTTCAGCCGCTCGCGCACCAACTGGCTGCGCGTATCGAGCAGACGATCGATGTGCCATGAGCCCGGATCGCCAAAAGTTTGGACCCGCAGCTGCAGATCGCGAAAGGAGGCTGCGGCCAGGACGAGCTGATCGGTCAGAGCGGTGGTATCGAGCAGCAGGTCCAGCCGCTCTTGCACCTGGATCGCCTCGGCGGCAATCTCACCCGCCAGGGGCGCAGCCTCGGAGGCGGCAGGATATTCCTCGGCGACCGCGGGTGCGCCTGAAAGCTGTAAAGTGAAGAGCAGCAGAAGGGGGAAGATCATCAAAAATTTCATGGCATTTCCGAAGAGAAATGAATCGCAGGAGATGATGACCCAGTGGAAGGCAGAGAGCTGGCCGGTGCTCACGCAGCTACCACCATAACATTCCCGGACCGATATTAATACATTCGGTTCTCGGACCTTATCTGGCTGGAGGGGCCGGCATCACCTCTCCTCCTCCATCGCCCGGATCAACAGCTGCTGCAGTTGGGAGCGCAGGTCGTTGGCCTTGCCAAGCTGACCTTTGAGCAGACACGCCTGGTATTTCTCGAAAAGCCGGCGGCGTTCGCGGTCCCAGCCGGCGGTGACCCCCTTTTTCCCTTCCGCCAGGGTGGTGGTGGCCTCTTCCCGGCGGGCATGGGCCCAGTTGCTGACGCAGTGGAAGTAGATCAGCGCCCGGTCGAGGAGGACGAACATCAGTTGCGGGTTGCGCAAGGGGCCGACCTGGAGGCGGCAGCCGCCGAGTTCCCGCGAATAGGGGCCGAGTTCGACCTTGAGCCGGGCCAGAGGACGGGTAGCGGTCCAGCCGGCGATCCCCCCGGCCAGCCCGGTGCCGATGGTGAAGACGCCAAAGGTGACGCCGGCGGCCGCCACGTCGATGGCCGCGCCGACGGTGGCGCCGACGGTGGCCATGGCGAGACTCAGCTGCTGGCGGGTCAGCCCCAGCACCTGCCAGGTCTCTTCGGAAAAAAGGTCCTGCCCCGCCACTGAGCCGGCGGCAAGATCGGCCTTGAACAGGTTGTGCTGAAAGCGGCTCTTGAGCTCTCGCCGGCATTCGCCTTCGAGACGCGCCAGTTTGTCTTGGAAAGCAGCAACCAGAGTTTCGCGCTGTTTCTCCCGTTCCAAAACGCTCTCGCCCGGGCTGGTGCCGCTGACCAAAAGGGTCAGAGCCTTGGCCAGCAGATCGAGGATAGCGTCGGCGCAGGCGTCGAGCCGACCCTGCCAGTCGGCCTGCAGCGCCGCCACCACCCGGGCGATGGCGCCCCCCCATTCCTGTTCGATGTGCTGCAGCGCCTGCAGGAGGGCGATCCGCTCCTTGAAGGTGGCGCGGTGGGCGTTGAACTGCAGGTTGACGTTGAAGGTCTTGCCGAAGGCCCCCTTCCACTCGTTGAGATAGGTCGTGTCGCCCCCCTTGGGGTTGATCACCGCCATCCGCGGCCGGCCGGTGAGGCGCAGGATCTCCATCTCCGCTTCATCGTTGGGACGCAAGGGGCGCGAGCCGTCGACCACATAGACGATGCCGGCGTTTTTGGCCAGCGGTCGCAGCAGTTCGCAGTCGTCGCGGAAACGGGGGTCGTCCTGGTGGGCGAGGATGAACTCCTCGACCAGGCGTTCGGTGGGGCCGCTGAACTGCCGCATCCAGCGCAAGGTCTGCTGGGGCATCTCGAAGCCGGGAGTGTCGACGAAGCGCAGCAGGGTTTCCCCATCGACTTTGATGGCGTAGGTGACGCACTGGCGGGTTTCGCCCGGGACGGCACTGATCGGTACGCTGTCGTCTTCGGTCAGGGTGGAGACCACGGACGATTTGCCTTCGTTGGGATGGCCGACCACGGCAAATACGGGAACTTCACTCATCGGCCGACCTCCCCCAGTTGTGGACCAGCAGCCACGGGTCGCCCAACGCCGCCAGCCGCTGCCGCCAGATGCCGAATTCGTGCTCGGGGGTCGGTGTTCCCCCGCGCTCGCCAGCGTCGCGCCCAACCAGGGCCACCACCAGCAGACGCTCCTTGCCCAGGAGGCGACGCAGGGCCTTGAGATATTCGAGGGTCGCGGTGATGCACGGCTGCCACCCTTCCAGCACCAGCAGCACGGAGGCCTGGCTCGACTCCCCGGCCAAGCGCTGGAGCAGGTCGGCGTCTTCGCCTTCATCGAGCTTCACCGGATCGAGGGCGGCAACGGAGGCGTTGAACTGCCGTTCGATCTCCCCCCGCCAGCGGTCTGCCGCAGCTCCCGCGAGCAACTCTTCCGGGACCAGGGCATGCAGGCGCCCCATGCCGGCGCTCATTTCCCTCGGCAGGCTCAGCTCCGGCGGGTGTTCATCGTCCGCCACCTCCCCATCTTTGCCGATCTCGAGGCGAGGCTGCTGCATGCGACGGATGAGAGCTTCGCAGCGGGCATCGGCGAACGACAGACGCCGGCGGGCACGACGGCCGCCGACCCGAGCGACCCCCAGCAGCAGCAGGCGGGGGAGGACGGTGTAAACCAGAATGGCCCAGACCAGGAAATACCACCACGACTGCAGATCGGCGCTGGCGAGGTGCTGCAGCCCTTCCTTGAGAAAGACGCGCGACCCCGCCACCTGCTCCAGGGTCGGATGGGCCAGCGGCAGGTCGACCAGAGTGGTCCAAGGGCGCGCCAGGGCGGCGACGAAGCTGTGGACCTGCTCGGCCGAAATACGGGTGGTGGTCTGCCAGCTGAAGGCGAGATCGGCGATCCAGCCGCGAAGCACGACCGTCAGCAGCACCGCCAGGGAAAAGCCGAGGGCGGCCAGCTGCATCCAGCCAAAAGCCAGCCAGCCGAGGAGGCCGGAATAGAGTCTGCCACGCCCGCGCAGACTGCCCCACTCTCCGGCCAGAGCCAGCCGGTTCTCGCCGTCTTTTTGCTGGGCCAGCAGGGCGTAGGCACGGCGGCTGAGACGCGTCAGCAGGACGCCGGTCAGCCAGCCGCCGACAAGTCCGGCAGGGGCGCCCCCCAGGGCCCGGCGCCAGAGGGGGAGCAGCGCCGACAGGAGAGTGAAGAAAAACGGCAGGGCGACCAGCAGCCCCAGCGCCGCGAACAGGTTGATCGGCTGATCGCCGGAATAGCTCAGCACCCCCCAGACGAGAATGCCGCCGGCCAAGGCACCGAGGAGAAACAGCAGGGGAGGAAAAGCCCGCAGCAGAGGCCCTACCACATCGCCGGGAAGCGGCGCCGTGGTTTCGCCGCGGGCCGCCTGGCGGCGCTGCTCGAGCCACTGATACAGCAGGTCGCGGCGCGAGCCGGGGGGGGTATCTGCCAGGCGCGACCGATAAAAATCCCGGTCTCTGCGGGTGAGGACGGTCGCCTCGGCCCTGGCGTCCTGAGAGAGAAAATATTCAAGATCGACCAGGTCGGGGA
>JACZKF010000606.1 GCA_014860175.1 Desulfuromonadales bacterium
TCCTTGACCGGCGAGGTGGTCGTCTCCAGCCACCTCCCCCCTCCCTCGGAGGCCCCGAGATAGCGCTCCACCTGGTGGATTCGGCCATCTTCCCAGGAGAGGGTGACGGCGCAGCGCTCGCACTCCCCCAAACAGTGCTGGTACGCCTGCCGACAGCTCTCGCCAAGGTGTTCCCCCATCAAGGCACGGTGGATCGGATTCTGAAAGGCGATCCGCCCCTCGCGGTCGAGAATGGCGATGCCGTCGCCGATGCCGGCGAGGATCGCTTCGGACTTGGCCTTCTCCGCCCGCTCCCGGCCCACGGCGGCCTGCAGCTGCATCACCAGGGCGTTGAGTTTGCGATTGGCTTTGGTGAGCGGCTCACGGATCAACCCCTTGGCTTCAAAGGTGAAATCCCCTTCGGCGAGACGCTGGAAGGCGGTTAAAACCTCATACTGCAGGTTGTCGGCGAAGGCGTCCATCGCCTTGGCCAGCCGCCCCACCTCGTCGGCCTGGGTGAGCTGCAGCCGATGGCTGAGATCTCCTCCTTCCAGCGCCTCGATCATGGCCACCGCCTCCCCCATCGGGACGGTGATGGTGCGCGCCACATAGCTCACCAGAATCAGAGCGGCGACCACCACGGCGGCGAGCAGGGCCGCCATCAGAAGCGCCTTGCGGGCCAGGAGCCGATCGATGTCGTCCAGATAGAAGCCGGCGCCGATGACCCATCCCCATTCGGGAACCACTTTGGCAAAAGAGAGCTTGGCGACCGGTTCGCTGCTGCCGGGCCTGGGCCAGTGGTACTGGACGAACCCCGCGGAGTCCGCCTGGAGCACCCGGGTCATCTCCTGCAAAAAGGCGTCTTCGGCCGGACCCCAGAAGCCGGCAACGCCCCCTGGCTGGTCCGGGAACATCGGGTGCATGACCATCTTCGGGGTCAGATCGGTAACCCAGAAGTAATTTCCTTGGTCAAAGCGCTGCTTGCCGACGATCTGCAGCGCCCGGTGTTGGGCTTCGTCGGTCGCGAGGTGGCCGGTGGCCGCCTGCTGGGCATGGAAGTCGAGAATTTGCCAGGCGCTCTCGACCAGGCTTTTGACCTCCTGGCGTCGGGCCTCGTAGAGACTGGACCGGTACTCGAGAAAGAGCCAGCCGATGACCAGCAGGAAGACCAGCACCACCGTCCCGCTGAGGCGATAAATCCGTTCCGAGAGACTCAGGTCCTTCAGATATCGCACACTTCTTCCCTCTACGAAAAAATGCCTGACTTCGGATCCGAAGACAGGCACTTGAATTTCCCTCATTCCTTCTTCGGCATCCCGGCGGTCCGAGCCCCTTGGGGGCCGAGGATCCGTGGCTTTGCGTCGCCGGATCTCTCCGGGTTTGCTCTTATCGGAAGCAACAAGTAAAGTTCACATAAAAACCCTACCACTCAATGCACAATATACTCTATTTGGTTATTTTTCCCTTTTTCTTATAGAAGGAAAATAGGATGCACATGGAATCGTGTCAATCAGTTTACAGATAATTTTGCTTAACCATTTATCTATTGGTCTCTATAGCCGACTGAATTGTAGGCAGGCATCATTCATTCCATGGATACTGGGAAATGAAGAAGGGCCACCCGAGTTCGGGCGGCCCTTCCTGATCTGCACTCGGGCAGGACAGATTTATATATTGTTCAGATTGGCCAGGCGCAAAGCCTCCTGATTGTCGACCAGCGAACGGGGGAGAATCACCGTTACCCCGTACCCCTCCTTGATCAGCTTCAGCAAAGCCCGATGCTCCTGGTAGGAGTCGAAGGTCATGGAGGGGGGGGAGATCGCGATCTGCCCCTCGCGCAGGAAGCGGATGATTTCATCCACATGGGCCATGCCGACGGTGAACATCGCCCGGCGGTTGTCGATATTCCCCGTCTGCAACTCGAACTCGACGGCGTCGGGGATGTTCTGCAGCATCGCCGCGCTGCGAACCTCTTGCAGGAAGTCGAGCTCCAGATCGAGCAGGCCAGCCAGATGGGTGTCGCGCATATCGTCGGCCAGATGCAGGAACCGGCTCACCGCCTGATAGATTTCGGCATCTTCCACCTGATGCAGCTGGATCTGGTAGTTGGCCCGCAGCAGCATGTCGGCGTTGACGAAGACGCTGGTATCGGAAAGCTTCTCTACCAGGACCTGGTGGTCGAGAGCCGCCGTCTGCACGAGCGCCCCTTTGGCCGGCGCTCCGGCCACCACCTCGGCGGTCGGCCGCCGCTTGAAAAACCCTTCCGGTAGCAGCAGCTGGACGTTTTCCTTCCGGATCAGCCACTCACCAATCCGGTAGACCTCCGCCTGGGCTCGGATGGTGTAGTTGCCGTTAGCCCCCGTGCGGGCACTGCGGTGGCTGTGGCCGATGATGAAAATGTGGCGGTCGTCCTGGCCCGGGATCTGAAAGATCACCTCCCCGATCTCGCTCGGCAGGAACGGACTTCCCGTCGCCTGGCGGATGGTGGTTTCCATGGCCAGGGCGGAGACGGCCGGCAACCAGCCGAAGACGGCGACGGCTGCCGCCAGGACGAAGATCCCTTTTCCCTTCATGCACTTGCTCTGAAAAATACCCATTCGGCAACCTCGACTCTTTCTGATCTTTCGGGGTTGAATGGGGATTGCAGACTGGAACATTGGATATCTGGCAATCCCGCTGTCGTGGGGCCGGAGCCCTTTAGACCGGTGACTTTGCGCCTCCAACTTTCGCTGGATTTGCCCTTACAGATGGTTGGAGAAACTGTTTCTCTGGAGGCTATTTACACCCAAAAGCGCCTCGGGTGTCAACTTGAAAATTTTTAGCTTTCCTTTATTTCTCAGGCACTTAAGCATTTTTCATTACGCCATGAAGAGGCTTGCTGGATGACCAGGCGCAACCTGAAGGAATTATTGAACATCGGAAAGTTTAGGAAAAACCTCATCCTTTCGTTGGAACAGCAAAGGAGTCCAAACAGAAGGTTGACCCTCGTTAGTTCTATGGTAAAGATATTGCGTCCCTGCATGAACTTTTTCCAAGGCGGCACACTATGGACTGGCTGGGGAAAATCGACTTTTGGATGCATTGGCTCTGGACCTGGATCGACTGGCTGTGGGCTGGAGCCTGGCTGGTGGCCGGAGTTCTGGCCACCCACCTGTTCTGGTGGCGACGGCACAGCCGGTTGACCGAGGAGGAAAGAGCCCATCAGGACCAGCTGGTCCGCATCGACGGCCGCCAGCGCGAGATCCGGCGGCAGATGGAGGAACTCACCCGGCGGGAGGGGTCGCTGAAAAAAATGGAAGAAAATCTGCGCCAGCAGACCGAACAGCTGATGCCGCAGATCGAACAGATCCGGGGGTGGCTCGATCAGATTTCCAAAGGAAAAGTGGCGACGGACGGCGACCGGCCAGAGCAAGTGAATCGGGCCGAATTGCCCTAGCCCCCGGCCCTGTTTCCTGAGAGCCGACCCCGTCGAAACAGACGGGCCACAAAGCTCCCCCTCTCACCCTTGCCCAAGCGGCGCTGACCGGGGCGCTCCCCTGGTGAAAAAGCAAAACCCCCGCTGGCCAACCAGCGGGGGTTTTGCTTCTGCTGAGCCTCGCCGCAGGCGGCGGGGATGGAAGAGTTACTTGCGAATTTCCTGCATCACCAGATCTTCCTCTTCGACACCGGTCAGGGCTGGGGCTGTCGCTTCGGCATCGACCCGGCGGGGGCGCAGGGAGAGGCTCATCACGGCGCCGATCAGCAGCAGCACGCCGGCGGCGGCGAAGGAGACGGTAAAGCTGCCGAACTTGGCCTTGAGCAACTCGGCGACTTTCACCAGGATGAAGCCGCCGGCCCCCCAGGCGGTAAAGAGCAGGCCGTAGTTCGAACCGAAGTTCTTCAGCCCCCAGAGGTCTTTAGCGAAAGAGGGGAAGAGACAGAGGTTGGTGCCGTAGTTGAAGCCGATGAAGGTAGCCAGCAGGACGATCAGGATGGCATTGCCGTGGCTGGCGCCGATGACCGGGATGGCAGCGAACATCAGAGTCGCCTGGAACAGCAGCATGATGACCAGGGTATTGGCGCGGCCGATCTTGTCGGAGAGGACGCCGGCGACGACCCGCCCGCTGGCGTTGCCGACGGCCATGATGGCAACCGCCAGGAAAGCGAGGGTGCCCATGCTCTGCTTGGCCATGCCGGCGATGCTGCCGATGACCATCAGGCCGGCACCGGAGCCGATGAAGAAAGTCAGCCAGAGGGTATAGAACCGGCCTTCCTTGAGGAGCTGCGAGGGGGTGGCATCGACGGTCGCCTTGGCCGGTTTATTGGCCGCGCCGGCGGCTGCCGGGGCGCCAGCAACATACCCCTGGGGTGGATTGGAGATCAGCATGGCCATGCCGCAGACGATGCCGATGAAGGCCACCCCCAGGATAAGCATCGCCGTGGACAGTCCGTACGCTCCCAGCAGGTAGGTCCCCAGCGGGGCGATATAGACCGGGGCCAGGCCGAAGCCGGCGACGACGATACCGGCGATCAGGCCGGTTTTGGCCGGGGGAAACCACTTGAGGGCCGGCGGAGTGGCGGCCGCATAGCCGAAGCCGAAGCCGGCACCCGCCATCACGCCGAAGCCGATGACCCAGGCCCAGTAGTTGTTGCTCTGGGAAGCCAGAATGAAGCCGGCGCCGACCAGCACGCCGCCGAGCATGGCGGTGTACCGGGGTCCGATTTTATCCTGGAATTTGCCGGCCACGATCATGATGAAGGCAAAGACCAGACAGGCGGTGGCGTAAGGGTCGTTGATCGAGGCCAGATCCCAGGTAAAGGCCCCTTCGCCCCCCTTATTGATCGACTCGGTGATGGAGCCCTTGAAGATGCTCCAGGCGTAGAGGACGCCGAGGGCGAGGTTGATGCCGGTACCTGCCAGGGCGACGGTCCATCCTTTGGACTTCGCGGTCTTCTCGTTCATCATGGCTGCTCTCTCCTTTGCTGGATTGATAGAACGCTCAATTGGACTCTGGTCACTGTAATAGGCTGCCGTGTAGCGCAGATGAAAAGGGAGTGGCCACTTGACCTTGAATGGCCGCACCACCGGATTGCCCGGGGCCGCCTCGCTGCCCCGCCAGCCTGCCGGCTGCAGCTTCGGGGTGGAGGGCTCCGGGCGGGGCGGGGCGGAAAACTTTTTCCATTCCTGGGGAAACCGCATGGTCAGCTCCTCATATTTGGGGCAGGTGCAGTATCGGCCATGGCAATGAGCGATGATCATGGTGACGTAGTGGGGGGAGATGTAGCCGCCGCCGCCCACATCGCAGAATTCTTCGCCCTTGCGGAAGAAGGCGCATACGGTGGCATTCTTCATAGGGCCTCGATACATCTCCTTAGTCCTCGCCCCTTGCTAGAGCAA
>JACZKF010000607.1 GCA_014860175.1 Desulfuromonadales bacterium
GCCGAGGGAAACCGGGTGCGCCGCGCCGGCATTGGTTCCCGGCGCCATGGCGGCAAAATCGGCCGCCAGCAAAATCAGGGCTCCGGCAGAAGCGGCCCGCCCGCCGGAAGGGTAGACATAGACGATCACCGGCAGACGCGATCCGAGGATTTTCTGAATGATGGTGCGCATGGCGGTGTCGAGCCCGCCAGGGGTGTCGAGCTCCAGTAAAAAGGCACGCGCATCTTCGGCGTTGGCGCGGTCGAGTTCGGCGGCGATGAAATTGGCCACCACCGGGTTGATGGCATCCGCCACCCGTACCGCGTAGATCACCCCGGATTCGGCTTCGGCCGTCTCGGCCCTGACCGTCCCCGGCAGGGTCAGTAGACAAATTAAAAGAGTTAAGACAAAAGAGCTCATGCTGAAAGTTTAACGACCTTAAGCCCCCCCTGTCAAACGAGAAAAGCGCGACCGCGGTCCCGCCGCAGGCGCGAATGGGAAGGGCTTGCCTGCCGAAAAGGAGCATGCTATGGTGGCGTCAATCAAATGACGCCGGAGCTTGTCATGACAAACCTCTCCCAAATCCTGGTCATCGATGACGAGGCGGCCAACCGCCAGGCCCTCACGTTGCTGCTCACCCAGGCCGGCTACCAGGCGCAGTCGGCCGGCTCGGCCGAAGAAGCGCTCGACATCCTGGGAAAAACCCCCTTCGAAATCATCATCACCGACCTCTTCCTGCCTGGTCTCTCCGGCATCGATCTGCTCAAACGGGTCAAGGAAGAGTCCCCCTACACCAACGTGATTCTGATTACCGGCCATGCCTCGGCCGAATCGGCGGTGGAGGCGATGAAGGAAGGGGCTTTCGACTACGTCACCAAACCGTTCAACTTCGATAAACTGAAGATCATCGTCGCCAAGGCGCTGGAAAAAAGTCGGTTGGTGGCGGAAAACCTCTATCTGCGGCAGCAGTTGCGCGGCAAGTACAAGTTCGGCAACATCATCGGCCACAGCCCGGCCATGCAGCAGGTCTTCACCCGGCTGGAAAAGATTGTCCATACCGACTCGACCATCCTCATTCTCGGTGAGTCGGGGACCGGCAAAGAGCTGGTCGCCAAGGCGATCCATTTCAATGGCCACCGGCGGGAGAAACCTTTCATCGCCATCAACTGCGGCGCCATTCCGGCCGAGTTGCTGGAGAGCGAACTGTTCGGCCACGTGCGTGGCTCCTTCACCGGGGCGGTGGCGGATAAACCGGGGAAGTTCGAGGTCGCCAACGGTGGCTCCATCTTCCTCGACGAAATCGGCACCATGCCGGCGCATCTGCAGATGAAACTGTTGCGGGTGCTGCAGGAGCAGGAGGTAGAGCGGGTCGGCACCAGCCGCAAGATCAAGCTCAATGTGCGGGTCATCTCGGCGACCAACTCCAACCTGGAAGAAGAGGTGCGCAAGGGGAGTTTTCGCGAGGATCTGTACTATCGCCTCAATGTGATCCCCATCCTCCTGCCGCCGCTGCGCGACCGCCCGGAAGATATCGCCCTGCTCGCCCGCCATTTCCTCCAGTCGACTTGCCGGGAGATGAACCGGCCGCTGATGTCGCTGTCGCCAGCGGCGATGCGGGCGTTGGAAACCTATGAGTGGCCGGGAAATGTCCGGGAGATGGAGAACGTCATTGAGCGCACGGTCGCTCTGTCGGAAGGGGAGATCATCGAGCTGCGGGATCTCCCCCCCGACCTCGCCGGCAACGATGCCGCCGGCAGCAGCCCCATCCCCTACCCGCGGATCACCGGTGACGGGCTGGACATGATGCGGACCATCGAACAGATCGAGCGGGAGATGATTCGCGAGGCTCTGGGGCTGGCCGGCGGGATCAAAGCCCGAGCCGCCACCCTGCTCCGGCTCAACCGCACCACCTTGGTGGAGAAGATCAAGCGCCTGGGGATGGAGCTCTAAGGAGTCAGGGGCGCGGCTGTTCGCGCTCCTTGCCGAGCCAGTCGATGGCCGCCTGCAGGTCGCAATTGCGGGCCAGCTTGACCAGCCCGACCAGATCCCCTTGGGTGTCGCAGCGAAAGCAGTGAAACTGCCCCCCTTTGATCACCATTTCTGGCGTCCCCGCCGCCGTCGGCTGACACCCAGGGCAGAAATAGTGCTTCCCCTCCCCCTTGAGGCCGAGGTCGGCGGCCACCCTCTCCACGGTAGGCCGGTCTGAAACCTGAAGATCTACTTCCCGGCGATCGTCGATCATACCTCGTCTCCCTCGTCTGCTCCCCTGCGTGGTTCGGTAGCCTCCGGGC
>JACZKF010000608.1 GCA_014860175.1 Desulfuromonadales bacterium
CGCTTCTCTTACCGACGGGGCGCGACTCGCCGGTCAATGTCGATTCGTCGATCTGCAAACGGTGCACTTCGATGAGGCGCCCGTCGGCGGAAATTGGATCACCGGGGGCGAGGAGGAGGATGTCCCCGGGGACCAGCTCCCCTGCGTCGATCCGCTCCTCCCGACCGTCGCGAAGTACCCTGGCGTGCACCGGCAGCAGACGCTGCAGGGCATCCATCGCTCTTTCCGCCTTGTACTCCTGCCAAAAGCTGAAGATCCCGTTGATCAGAATGACGGTCCAGATGGCGAGGGCCAGTTGGGGAAGTTCGGCCAGCAAGGCAACGATCCCCCCGATCCACAACAGCACGGCCATGAGATGGGTAAAGTTGGCGATAAATTTTAGGACCACCGGTCGCCCCCGGGTCTTTTCGATGCGGTTGGGGCCGAGCCGTCGGAGGCGCTCCATCGCCTCCGAGCTGGTGAGTCCCTGCGGCCGGCTCTGCAAAGCGGCATAGAGCTCCGCTTCGGTTATGGCGGCGAGTGCGGGGCGATACGCTTCCCCCTTCATCGGCAGGCTCTCTCTACGCTCCCTCAGGGCGCAAGTGGTTCGTTTGTTTCCAGCATGATCTCTAATATATCGTGCCATCCGCTCGATGATGGGGAAGCTTCCTTTTATACGATCGTCTTGAAAATCGTCTTGCTGGAATCAAGCAAGGGTGACTCTCCACAAGGTGAGCTCAAGTCGCATTGGCAGTTTTGGATCATTGAATGCAATTCCTCGATATGAAAGGGCTTGGTCAAAAATCCATCCATCCCGGCTGCCAGACACTCCTGCCGACTTTCGGGGCGACGTCGGCGATCATGGACTCGGGTCAATACGTCTACTCAAGAGGCAGAGGCCGGGGCGGTAAAAAGGTTGGGGTGAGCCTGAAAGATCTGGCCGCGCAGATCGGCAAACCCCTTGACTCGAAGGTCAAGGCGCGCATCGACGACGGCGTGCGGCGCGCCGCCTACCGGATCATCGAAGGGAAAAAGGCGACGTATTATGGCATCGGGGCTGGCCTGTCAAGACTGGCGCGGGCGGTGCGGAACGACGAACGCGGGGTCTTCACCATCTCGATGCACGAGAGTGCGGTCGAAGGGATCGGTGAAGTCAGCCTGTCGCTGCCGCGCATCCTCGGGGCTGCCGGCGTGCTGGCGACGCTGCAGCCGGCGCTCTCGGCCGAGGAGCGGGAGGAGCTGCTGAAGAGTGCCGGGATATTGACGGAGGCCGCGAGGGAGATAGTGTTCTGACTGCTTCGGCCGAACGCTGTCGGCCGGAGACAGTCGCCTGGTACGACAACGAGTGGGGGTATTCCCACCGGTCGTCGACCTGCTGCGCTACATGATTTCCCGGCAGTCGTGACGATTACGGTGATCTACATCGTCAGCGACCCGCCTGGAGAACCAGGAAGATAGGAAGTAGGGAGATAGTAAAAACCTTATGGAACCAGTCATTGTCGAAGAACTCTGGAACCGGGTGCAGGCACGAGAGCGGCAGGCAGAGGCGCGACCCCTCCGGGAACGTCCGCCACGGGGATATCGGCACCTTCCTGCGCGACGCCATCCAGAGCCATTTCGCCCGGAGCTGGAGGGAGATCACCCTGAAACATCGATCCGAGTTACATCATCCGCAGCCAGCCGGCGAACACCCACGACTCCGCCCTCTGCCTGCTGCTCGGGCACAACGCTGTGCACGCCGGGATGTCGGGGCGGACCAACATGCTGGTCGGCACCTGGCACTACCAGATCACCCACGTGCCGATCGCCCTCGCCACCCGCGCCCGGCAGAAGATCGACCCGCAGGGGTGGGTCTGGAGCAGCGTGCTCGCTTCGACCGGCCAGCCGCGGGAGATGGTGTAGGGAAGGAGAGTCCATGGAGCGAAAGTGCGCGGTCATCAATTGCGGCAGTTCGTCCCCACCGACGAGGAGCTGGAGATGGCACGGCAGGCGATGGTGGTGATAGGCATCCCCTCTCCCTGAGGGAGAGGGTCAGGGTGAGGGGGGAAGCCTGACCGCAATCCCTCACCCGCCCTTCGGGCACCCTCTCCCGGAGGGAGAGGGGAAACGGTTTTTAGACCAGGAGGCACCATGAAACTGCCTGAACACAAGACCAAAATCGTCTGCACCATCGGCCCGGCCTCGGAGTCGCAGGAGGTCATGGAGCGGATGCTGGAGGCGGGGATGAACGTCGCCAGGCTGAACTTCTCGCATGGCGATTTCGCCGCCCACAAGAAGGTGATCGACAACCTGCGCGCCGTTGCCCGGCGGACCGGGCGGCCGCTGACGCTCATGGCCGATCTCTCCGGCCCGAAGATGCGCATCGGCAAGCTGCGGGAGGAGCCGATCGAACTCGTTCCGGGCGATACGTTCGCCCTGACCATCGAGGAGATCGAGGGGAGCCGGAAACGAATGTCGGTTTCCTTCAAGCGGCTGCCGCAGGCGGTCAGGCCCGGCGACGCGCTCTACCTCGACGACGGGATTATCCAGGTCGAGGTGGTGGCCGCAGCGGGGGACGAGGTCGCATGCCGGGTGGTGGTCGGCGGCGAGCTGCGCTCGCGCAAGGGGCTGAACCTCCCCGGCATCGATCTCGGCATCGACGCCTTCACCGAGCGCGACCACGAGTGCCTGCGGTTCGCCGCCCGGGAGGGGATCGACGCCGTCAGCCAGTCGTTCGTCGAGACGGGCGACGATATCCGGGCAGTCCGGGCGGCGGCCGAGGCGCTCGATTACCACCCCTTCATCATCGCCAAGATCGAGCGCTCCAACGCCCTCGGTCACATCGACGACATCCTCGACGCCGCCGACGGCATCATGATCGCCCGGGGCGACCTGGGGGTAGAGGTGCCGATCGAAGGGATCGCCGTTCTCCAGAAGGACCTCATGCGCCAGGCGAACCGGCGCGCCAAGCCGGTGATCACCGCCACCCAGATGCTCGAGTCGATGACCGAAAGCCGGCGGCCGACCCGCGCCGAGTCGACGGATGTCGCCAATGCCGTACTCGACGGCACCGACTGCGTCATGCTCTCGGCCGAGTCGGCGATAGGGAAATACCCGGTCGATGCGGTGGCGATGCTGGCCAGCATCGCCGCCGCCGTCGAACCGCACAGGAATCCGGCCACCGCCAGGGGGCTGTTCGAGGATATCGATCTCAAGGGGCGGCTCAAACCGGCCAACCTCATCGCCGTGGCGGTGGCGGCGAGCACCCACTTCTCCTCTCCCGGCGCTGTGTTCGTGCCGACCCACAGCGGCGCTACGGCCCGCAGCCTCTCCCACTTCCG
>JACZKF010000609.1 GCA_014860175.1 Desulfuromonadales bacterium
TCCAGATGCTGGCGCAGGCGGTCATAGCGCTCAGGGGTGAGAAAGCTCTCCAGATCGCGGGCCAG
Source organism: Desulfuromonadales bacterium (assembly GCA_014860175.1). Lineage (GTDB taxonomy): Bacteria > Desulfobacterota > Desulfuromonadia > Desulfuromonadales > JACZKF01 > JACZKF01. Next base: position 66 of record JACZKF010000609.1, read on the forward strand.
CAGCTCGTTCTCTTTACGGTGGAGAAAGTCGTGCAGCTTCCCTTCGAACTGCGCACTCTCAAGGTAATCGAAAACCGCCTTGACCGCTTTCCAGCGCAGCAGATCGACCAGCTCGCGAAAGCGCCCGCGGTAGGCGGGGGGGACCAGCGATTCAAGGGGGCCCAGCTCCCGGTCGAGAAACCCACCGAGCTTGTCGGCCACCGCCCCCTGCAGTTCACGGCGGAAGCTCTTTTTCTCCAGCGCCCGGCCGACGTCGTCGGCGGTCAGCAGGTGGCTGCCGACCATCTCCCCCATCTTCTGCGCCAGCTCCCCCCGTTTGGCCGGAATGATCCCCGGGGTCAGCGGCAGCCGCAGGCCGAACAGCCGCCAGGGGTGCAACGGTCGAAACAGCATGCGAATGGCAATGTAGTTGGTGACGTAACCGATGAAGGCCCCCAGCAACGGGGGTAGCAGGTAAAAAAGCTGTGGCATGGGTTCACATCCGGGTGGGGAGGGAGAAATGATAATACCGCTGTGGCCGGGGCGAAACAAGCCATAAGCCGGTCATTCATGATATCCTTGAGAAAAATCGTCAAGAGGTGGTCCATGCCCGAACCCGTCGGGGAAAAGCTGCGTATCCGCGAAATGACTATCGATGACCTCTCCCAGGTGTTTCACATCGGCGAGGAGATTTTCACCTCCGAATATTCTCCCAGTCTCTACCGCACCTGGGACGAATACGAAATCACCACCTTGTTCAACTCCGACAGCGAGTTGTGCCTGGTGGCCGAAGTCGGCGAGGCGATCGTCGGCTTCGCCCTCGGCACGACCGTCGAGAAACATCACAGTGCCTGGAAATACGGCTATCTGGTCTGGCTCGGGGTGCGCAAAGGGGTGCAGAAGGTGAAGGTCGGCGAGCGGCTGTTTAGGGAGATCCGTCGGCGGATGCAGGAGCAGGGGGTGCGTATCATCATCATCGACACCGATGCCGAAAACGCGGCGGCCATCCGGTTTTTTGAAAAGATGGGGTTCGGCAATGTGCAGCAGCATGTCTACATGACCCTCAACCTGGGGCGGCGGGCTAAAAAACCGGGGGATAAGCGACCATGAGCCTCAACCACGATGCGCTCTGGACAGCGATCGATCCCCAGCGCCTGCGCCAGATGCTGCGGGAGATGATCGATATCTACTCCCCCAGCGGCAAAGAAGAAGATATCCAGCTGTTTCTGGAGGAGCGCCTCTGCGACCACGGAATCAGCGTTCAGCGCCAGCCGCTCCCCGACGAGGAGGAGCGCTACAACGTGCAGGCGATCCTGGGGGAGGGGGAACCCGATCTGTACCTGGTCGGCCACGTTGACACGGTCGCCGCCTGGGACCTGGACGATTTCGGGGTGCAGGAAGAAGGGGACCTGCTTCGCGGACTGGGGAGCGCCGACATGAAGGGGGGGTGCGCCGCCATGGTCGAGGCCTTCATCGCCCTGGCGGCCCTGCCGGCGGCGCTGCGGCCGAACATCGGGCTGCTGCTGGCGGTGGGGGAAGAAGAGAGCGGCGACGGCAGCGCCGCCTTTTTGCGCCAGCACCGCCCGGCCTGGGCGGTGATCGGTGAACCGACCTCGCTGACCCCCTGTTTCTCTCACTTCGGCTATCTGGAGGCGGCCTTTGTCACCCGGGGGCGGCGCATTCACTCCTCCCTGCCCGAACTGGGGCACAATGCCATCGAATCGATGCTGCGGGTGCTGCTGCACCTGGGGCGCGATCCGCTGTTTGACCGGGAGAGCTCCAGCCTGGTCTACTCGATCCGGGAGATGAGCTCGGCCCGGGCCGGCTTCGTCGTCCCTGACCGCTGCGAGACCCGCATCGATCTGCACCTGTCGCCGGAGATGGCCCCGGCGGCGGTGGCCGAAGCGATCCGCCACCGGGGCGAGTCGGCCTCGGAGCTGATCCCCGGCCTCGATCTGGAGATCGACTTCGACTTTGCCGCCCCCGGATACCATCTGGGAGGCGACAATGTCTTGGCCCGAGCCTTGGCGGCCATCTACGACCAGCTCGGCCTGCCGCTGCGTTTCGATGCTTTCCGCTCCCACTCCGACGGCAATCTTTTTTTTGAAGCCGGAGTGCGCCCGCTGATTCTCGGCCCCGGCTCTCTCGAGGTGGCGCACACCCCGGAAGAACAGACCAGCTTTGCCGAAGTCCTCGCCGCCGCCCGCATTTACGCCGCGCTGGCGCTTGGTGCCGGGCGTGAGGGGTGAGGGGTTAAGACTACCCCCTGCGGCCAATTCCAAACTGATCCGACCGATCGGTCCGATCCGACGAATCGGTCGGATCAGCTGGTACAGGTTTGCCAATGGCCGAATGAACCTCACCTCTTCACAGACTTTATCCCTCCATCTCAATCAGCGAGTCGTCGCCGATATTCATCCGGCGCGGGGCACCGACCAGGCGGACCGAGTCGCCGAGCAAGGTCGAGGCCAGAATCATGTCGCGCACTTCCGAGTTGGCGTTGAGAATGGAGTCGTGAATGATGCTGCGTTCGATGCTGCAGCCGGGGGCGACCGAGACGTTGGGGCCGAGAATGCTGTCGCGCACCCGGGCCCCCTTGGCGATGTGCACCGGTTCGATGAGCACCGAGTTGACGATCTCGCCGTGGCAGTGATGCCGCCCCAGCAGCAGGTAGCGATTGGTCTCCAGCAGCGTTTCCGGCTTGCCGCAGTCGAGCCAGGCGTCGATTTCCGGCGCCCGGAACTTCATCCCGTCCTGGATCATTCGCATGAAGACCGCCGGCAGGTAGTACTCCCCCTTGACCGTCTCGCCGGCGGCGATGGTCTGCTCCAGATAGCCCATGAAACGGCGGCCGTCCTTGAGGTAGTAGAGCCCCACCTGAGCCAGGCGTGAGACCGGCTGTTCCGGCTTCTCCACCATGTCGACAATCAGCCCCTCGCGCACCACATTGACCCCGAAGCGCTGGTAGTCTTCCACCTCCTTGGAATAGATCAGACCGTCGCAGTCGGCGGTCAGCCGCCCCAGGGCGGTCAGGTCGGTGACGAAGATGGTATCGTTGAAGACCACCAGCACGTCGTCGCCGGGGTGGATGCGGGGGGCGGCCAGAGCGACCGCATGCGCAGGCCCGAGGCGCTCTTTCTGGACGATGTAGCGGCAGGTCAGGGCGGGGAAGTTGCTCTGCATGAACTCCTCGATCTGGCTGCCGTTTTCATCGGTGATGAAGATGTATTCGTCGGCCGCCAGCGGCTGCAGGCGACTGACGATATGCTCGAGGACCGTTTTGCCGGCGACACTGACCAGCGACTTGGCCCGGGTATGGGTGTGGGGGCGCAAGCGGGTCCCCTTGCCGGCCACAGGCAGGATAATCTTCATGGTTTTCTCTCCCTCCAGCTTGTCAGTAGTAGTCGATTTCCGGTAGCATCAGGTATCAATGGTTGAACTTGCCTACGGAGCCATCTATGAAGGACCATCTGGTTCGTCTGCTCAGCGATGACGGATCGCTGCGGGCCGCCGCCGCCGTGACCACCACCTTGATCGAGCAGTTGCGCCAACGTCAGGGGACCGACCCCGCCGCCACCGTCGCCCTCGGGCGCCTGGTTACCGGGGCGGCGCTCCTCGGCTGTACCCTGAAGGGGGAGCAGCGCCTGGCTCTGACCATCGAAGGGACCGGCCCCCTGGGGAAACTGCATGCCGAAACCGATGCCGCCGGCCACCTGCGCGGCACGGTACGGCAGCCGGTTTCCGGCCTCCCCCTCAAACACGGTCGGCTGGATATCGTCGGTGCCATCGGCCGGGCCGGACTGCTGCGGGTCAGCAAGGATCTGGGGCTGAAAGAGCCGTACCACGGGGTGGTGGAACTGCATACCAGCGAAGTCGCCGAAGATCTCGCCTGGTACCTGGCGACCTCGGAGCAGATCCCCTCGACGGTGGCGCTCGGTGTCTATGTGGAACCGGATGGCGCGGTATCGGCGGCCGGCGGTTTTCTCATCCAGCTGCTCCCCGGTGCTCGGCAGGAGCTGGTCCCCCTGCTGGAGGAGCGCTTGGCGGCGCTGCCACCCCTGACCACCCTGCTGCAGCAGGGTGAGGCGCCGCTGCAGATCCTGCAACGACTGCTGTCCGGCATTGCGTTCACTTCCCAGGGGGAGATCCCCCTGAGTTTCCGTTGTGCCTGCAGCCGGCCGCAGGTGAGCCAGATGCTGCAGGGGCTAGGGGCAGAAGAGTTGCGCCACCTGCGGCAGCGGGAGGAGGAGACGGCGATCACCTGCGAATTCTGCAAGCACCCCTATCATTTCTCCCGGGAGGAGCTGGCGGCTCTGGGTGGCTGATTCAGCTCGGCTGGCCGGCGCTGGCGATGCTCAAAAGGGCAACCAGACGATCGTCCCGGCGAGAAAAGCGTCTTGAGTATACCAGCAAATCGCCCCCTGTCGCAGTGTTCATCCCGTCGCTTCCGGCTCCTGCCCCGGTTTTCTGCTGTTTTTCATGGCCGGATGCTGCCGCAGCCGCCGCAGCAGACTATCGGCTACCAGCCCGTTGATCAGGCCGGCCAGGAGCGAAAACAGCAGCAACAAAGGGAGCAGCCGCCAGACCCCGGGATGCCGCACCACCACCAGCCAGGCCATCAGCAGCTGGCCGACCACATGGCCGGCGGCGCCGAGGGCGGAAATACCCACTGGTCCGAGGCGGCGCCCGGCGACGGCTTCGGCGCCGGTCATCACTGCCGTGGCCGTCACGCCGCCAGCCAGAGCAAGGAAAAACCCGGGAGAAAAGAGCTGCCCGAGGAGGAGCGAACCGATGGCAATGCGGGCCAGGGTGACGCTCCAAGCGGCGCCACCCCCGTAAAGAAACAGGGCCAGGACGGTCAGGATGTTGGCCAGGCCGGGGCGAAACCAGGGGAGCGGCGAGGGGAACAGGGCTTCCAGGGTGTGCAGGGCAACCGCCAGGGCGGTGAACAGGGCAAGAAAGATGCGGCGGCGCAAGCGCTCGAGGGTCTGCGTCTCAGCGGCTGAGCAGGTCATAATCGGTCGGGGGGGACCCCCCTCCTTCGATCCGAACCAGCAGCCGGTTCGGAACGCAAGCCAGCAGATCGCCGTGGTGGCGTGCCGGCCCCATGGCCAGGCAGTCCTGGTGCGGGCAGGGGGAACGCACAATGCGGGCCCCCCCCTGGCGGATCACCAGCACGGTCTGGCCGAGAGGGCCGCTCAGGCTCACCTCCCGGTCGGCCGCCAGCGGCGCCGTAAACAGCAGCCGACCATCGCGTTCGACCAGCAGCCGCTCCCCGGGCTCGCCGCCGGTGAGCAGGCGAAAGGAGAACAGCACCGCGATCGCCAGCAGCCCGATCACCAGCCGGTCGAGAGGGGTCGTGCGTTGCCACAGGCGCTTCAGGGCCATTCGATCTCCCCCCGCAGGCCGCTGGTGAGATGGGGACGACCGGTGGCATCGACCACCATCCCCTCGACCCCGGGCTGGCGCTCGAGCAGTTCTATCCCGGCGGCCGGACCGAGGACGAAGGCGGCGGTCGCCAGCCCATCGGCGAGGGCGGCGCTGGCGGCGACGACGGTCACGCTCTGCGCCAGGCGGGCCGGTTCGCCGCTGCGGGGGTCGAACAGGTGGTGGTAGCGGATGCCGTCGCGCTCAAAGAACCGTTCATAGTCGCCGGAAGTGACCACGGCCGTATCGGCCAGGGAAAGAACGCCCAGCACCATCTGCGGCAGACGGGGATGCTGGATGCCGATGCGCCACGGCGCCCCCCGGCGATCACCGAGCAGCCGGATATCGCCGCCGGCATTCACCGAGGCCCCGCCGGCTCCGGCCTGGCGCAGGATCTCCACCGCCCG
>JACZKF010000610.1 GCA_014860175.1 Desulfuromonadales bacterium
GTTTCTGCCGCCCGCCACCGTCGCCCGCTTCGGCGAAGGTTTCCGCCTCCTCGATCCGGCCGACCCGACCGCTTACGCCACCTGCTTCACCGCCGGCTACGGCCGCTCCCTGATGCACGCCGGCGCCTATATCAGCTGCGGCGAGCGGGTACGCCACTTCTCCCCCACCGAGATCGCCCTCCTCCTCGGCTTCCCCCCCACCTTCCGTTTTCCACCGGAGATCCCCCGGCGAAAACAGTGGCACCTGCTCGGCAACAGCCTGTCGGTGACAGCGGTGCGGGAGGTGCTGCGGGACGGGTTCGGAGGGTCCACGACGCCAACTGCCAGTTCCATCTCACGCGAAGGCGCGAAGAACTCCAAAAGGATTTAAGCAAAGGGCCGAGTTCCTGATCAAAAAAATGGCCCGGAATAATCCGGGCCGTTGAACTCCTAAAGATGGTGAAGGGAAGTTGCTTGAGGAATCAGGGGCTCCCCGGCACCAATTTCATCAGGAAGAAATCGCTGCGCCCATTCGGCACCAGGTCATCCGTCTCGCCGATAACACCAAAAGTATGTCCCCCCAGCAACAGGTCGCCTGACGGATCGACCAGAATGCTGGCAGCCACATCGCTCTCTGCTGTCCCCACCAGCCTCACCCATCTCTTCTCCCCCGCCAGCGAAAATTTGGCCACGAAGAGATCTTCCTTCCCAAGACTGGGGAGGTCTTCGATCCCCTCGGTTGTGGTGCCGGTGACAAAAATCCCTTCTTCTCCATCCCAAGCCAGGGCCGTACCGGCTTCGGCACCATAGGTGCCAAGGGTACGCACCCATTTCCCCACACCGGAGTCGGAAACCCGGGCCAGAAACAGGTCAGTGCGGGTTCCGGCCAGCAGGTCGATGGCGCCGGTGACGAACAGGTCCCCCTCGGGACCGATGACGATGGCGTTACCCGCGCCGGGGCGCAAGATCGACCCCGTACCCGCCTTATCCGGAACGAGAATATCCCGGGACCACTGCAAGACTCCGTCCCCCCGGAATTTTGCCACAAAAGGGACGGCTCCGAAGGCACCGGCCGTCCGCTCGCCGGTCAGATACATGTTGCCGGTCTGGTCAAGGACCAGTCCTCGTCCGCCGTCCGCTCCGGTCTGACCGGAGACTTTCGCAAACAGAAGTTTCCCCGATGGGTCGAACTTGGCGATGAAATAATCTCCTTCCCCGCCGTAACCGCTTCTGCCGATGGCCCCAAAGGTGCGGCCGGTCATGTAGATATTCCCTCCGGCATCGATGACGATATCCTCGACCTCATCTTCATAGGCGGAGCCGAACTTGACGGTCCACGCCGCAGCGCCGGCTGAATCGAATTTTCCCAGGAAAATATCGGTGCTCCAGCCCACCTGCTTCGACACATAGGAAAAGGTCTGCCACGCAACGATTATTTTGCCGGCAGGATCGATGGCGACCGCCTTGCCCCAGTCGGCATCAACGGAACCGGCAGCCCAGGAGAAAGTCCTCCTGCCACCTTCGTCGAAGCTGACGACCCAGACGTCTTCGTAATAACTAAAGATTCCGCGGGCAGTCCCCACCATATAGGTTTTTCCATCAACACCCAAGGCAATGTCTGTCGCTTTTTCATCTGACGAGGAGGTCCCGTCGGTCGCACGTACGGCCTGGGTCGCCCAGAGAGGCTCGCAAGGGATGTTCTCTGCCGATCCGGGAACCACCTGGACGGAGGTCTCCACCTTTCGCTGATTGCCAAAAGAATCGCTGGCGGTCACCGTCAACCGGGTCGTACCTACCGGCAGGAAAGAGATTTGACAACTCCAGGTTGTCTCCGTGGGGTAGACCATGGTTCCGATCGCCGCGCTCGAATCGGCGGCCACTAAAACGTGAGATCCCGCCTCTCGGCTACCCTGCAGGGTAACGGCATCACTTCCAGCCTGCAGTTTGACCGGATCGAGAGTAAGCAGTGGTGGATCGCGGTCGAGTTCGTCCCCGAGAAGCGTCAGGACGGAACGATAGTCATGGGTCGTATAGTACCCACTCCGAAGAAAGACATTCCCATAGGGATCGGCCGCGACGCCATAGACGTTGGCCATATAGGCGCTCATGTACAGTCGTTGCCAGAGTCTGTCTCCTGCCGGTCCATATTTGATCAAATACAGATCATCTCCATTGGAAATCCAGGTTTCCGCCCCCTTCTGTCCCGCCACCAAGGTGGAACCGTCAGGGTGAAGTGCAATGGCCCGAGCCCAGCGAATGTCATTGTTCTGCTTCAGCCATTGGCGATTTCCTTGCGCATCAAATTTAACCATGAAAAGTGATCTGCCATTTTCGGGGACCGTCATTCCATCCAGGCTGCCTGTTGTCGTCCCCGCCAGAACAACTTCGCCGCCCTGATCGACAATGATTCCTGCCACTGTTTCGTCCTGAACGGTGCCGAACTGACGCCCCCAGAGAAGATTGCCGTTAGCATCTGTTTTCAACAGGAATGCGTCGTTCAGGCCACTGAGCCCCCCTGCCGCCAAGGCGCCGGCCGTTGACCCGGCAAGATAGACCTGTCCTGAGGAATCAATGGCGATACTTTCCAGGCGATCGTCTTTTTTGCTCCCCCATGTTCGACTCCAGAGCAGATTCCCATCCCAATCGTACTTGCGCAGGAAAATATCATACCCCCCCAGGTTTCGGCTCCCATTCAGAGTTCCTGAAGCATAACCACCAACATAGACTCCATCGCTACCGACGGCGACGCTGGCAATATAAAGGGTGTCGGCAGAATCGCCAAAAAGGAAACTCCATATTGGAACTCCGCGATCGCTGTATTTGGCAATGAATCCTTCAGACCCTGAAGAACCTATACGGCGATTGCCGCCCATATAAATATTGTTCTGGTAGTCGACCGCCAAACTGGAAGCTTGAGCCTCAGAGCTGGTTATGAAAACTACTTGCCAATGCTGGAAACCTTGTCGATCGTATTTGGCCATCGAGGGATATCGGGGCGCAGAGTAACTCGGCGCCGTCCCACCGGTCACGTAGACAGCTCCTTGGTGATCAGTCGCAACTGCAGGCCATGGATAGCTTGTACTATTGTATCCGCCTAGCAACTTCGACCATAGGGCAGGATAGGGACTGTTGGCCGCATCGATGCTGAATGCGACCTCGTCTATTGCAGTCCCGGCAGAACCCGACACCTCTAGACGCACCATATGCGGACCATCGGGTAACGGGTCGAGGGCCTGCCCCGATTTTTTGTTCACCACCTCTCCATCCACCAGAACGGTCGGGGTCCCCTCCGTCGCCTCGAAAGAGAGGTAGAGCGTTCTGTAGGGATAGACCCCAGGTTGCGGGTTAAAGATCCTGGCGGAAGGGGGCCGGTCATCATCGCCCAGGGTAACGATATGGCGGGAGAGGCCCAAGACGGCTTCCGTCGGGTCGAAGAGATCGACCACCACCGTCTCCTCCCCCTCTACCAGGCCATCATCCAGAATTACCAGGGGGATCTCCTTGGCCGTCTCCCCCGGAAGAAAAGTCAGGGTTCCCGGCTCCAGCTGAAAATCGACGCCAGTGGTGGCGGTACTGGCTGTATTGACCGTATAAGCAACCGTCACCTCCCGATCCCAACCATGGCTCAACCCGACTTCCAACGCCACCATCGCTGCCGCCTCCAGAGCGGAGGAAGCAGCGGTGGCGAAGCCGATCACCGGGGGGGGGAGACTGATCTGCCGAGTCGCGACCATTGTATTATTGGTCTTGCAGAGCTCCGTGATCCGGTTTTCCGGGTCGATCACCACCCGGAATTCATAGTCCCCACGGGAGCGGATCAGGAGCGGAAAGACGATGTCGACGGAGCTGTTCCCGGCGAGGGTCACGGTCCTCTCCGTGGTCGTTTCCGGGTCCGGGCCACCGGTGTGCAGCACCACGACAAACGCAGAGGTGGCCTGACTGCCGAGGTTGTGAACCGTCACCCGGACGCTTACCTCCTGGGGGAGGGTCGTCAGGGTTTGCGGCGTCACGGTGATATCCCCCTCCCCGATCGCCAGATCGACCGCCACCTGGCCACTCCAGAGCGCCTCCACCGCCAAGGCTGTCTGGTAGGCGCTCTCTCCCCAACTGCCGTCGGCGCGCTGGGCCAGGAGCAGGTAGCCGAGGGCGGCGTCGCTGACCGACCGGGGAGCGCCCAGGCGCAGCAGCGCCGAAACCGCCAAGGCGGTTTCGTAGGCGGTACTCCCCTCCTGGCCGAAGCCGCCGTCGGGATTCTGCCGTGCCAGCACCCAGCCGATTCCGTCGGCGATGGCCGGCTCCAGGGGGCTGATCTCCCGGACCCCATGCAGCGATCGCAGCACCTGGGCCGTTACCGGCAGCTGGCTGGAGCCGGCGCCGTAGCTCCAGCCGCCGTCCGCATTCTGCCGGGCATGCAGGTAGGCCGTCGCCTGTCTGGCCGCCTCCGAACCGGCGCCACCAGCCGCCACCAGGGCGGCCAGCACCAGGCCGGTGTCGGCGGGGTTACTGAGATAAAAGAGGTCGCTTCCCCAGCCGCCGTCGGCATTTTGCCGCGATAGAAGTGCGGCGCTGGCCTCCCCCAGGGTCGCCAGGGCGCCCAGCTGGCGGGCGAGAAAGTCGGTGCTGGCGGCCGGCGCCGCCGCCAGCCAGACCCGGCCGGCCTGCCGAGCGGGGTCGGCAGCGGTGAAATTCCGCAGCGCCTGCAGGGCCGCCGCCGTGTCGCGCAACGGGGTCTCCGGTCGATCTTCCCAGCGCCCGTCGAGCTGCTGACGGGCGATCAGCCAGTCGACCCCGCTCGCCAGCAGCGCCGGGCCGCCCCCCGGCGTCGGCTCGGTGACTCCCGGGTTGGTTGGGCCACCCGGGTTCAGCGGCAGGTCGGAGCGGACCTCCAGCAGGGCCAGGCCGTTGGTCAGGATCGAAAAGCGCTTGCTCCACTCCCCCCGTAGCGCCTCCAGTCCCCGCACCTGTTGCAGATCGACGGTCCCGGGCCGAGCCAGGTAGATAAAAGCGGTCCGGAAGTTCTTTGGCGCCTCGGCGGCGGTCGGAACCCTTGGACCCTCGGCGGCGATGATGTCGCCGATGGTAACCTGGGTGGCGGTGCCGCTGATGGTCTGGCCGGCTTTGGGAAGCTGGTTCGGGTCGGTGGCGGGGCTGTCGATCAGCAGCAGGTCGGGGACCTTATCCGCCTCATAGATCCCCATCAGATAGAGCTCCAGGGGGCTGAACAGCTTCCCCCGGCCGTTGGCCAGGGCGCTCTCCGGCGCCGCCGAGGTAAAGGTGCCGTCGCCATTGTCGAGCCAGTGGTTGCCGTACAAAGTGGAGCTGCGGGAATCGAGCAGGGAGCTCCAGTGAGCCCTGTCCTGCCCGAGGAGGGCCTGGCTCGGTTCGCCGTTCTGGTTGATGAACCGGACATAGGCGCCCCAGCGGTGCATCTGCTCGTGGGTGAGGATCTGCAGCGTCTCCTCGAAGCCCGGGCGCAGAGGGTCGAGCTCCTTGCTGGCCGCATTCCCCATCTCGATGATCCCCTGCAGCCGACCGCTGCTGCCGAAGAGGGGCGCATGGTCGACCAGCGGTATCCCGATCCCCTGCACGTCGTTGCCGACCCGGTGGAAGTAGCCGTTGAAACCGGCGGGGAGGACGTCGACATTGGTGAAGATCACCAGGAAATCGTACTCGTCCCGGTGCTGACGGTAAAATTCGCGGGTCAGCTGCATGCGGGCCGGGTAGTTGACCATGCCGTCGCTACCGGCCAGGGTGAAGTCGCCGGCCGCTTCGATGACGGTGATCTGGCCGATATCCTGTTGGGAGACGATCTCCAGGGGTTCGGCATGGAGGGGGGGATGCCGCGCGAGGGTGAGGAAAAGAAGAGAGAAAAGGGCGGCCGACAGCGGCCCGGCAGAAAGGCGGCGCGCCTTTCCGGGACGATCTTCACGGTTCATGTTCCCCTCCTGATCTGGGCTGGAGCTGAAATCGAAATAACAAAACAGATGACACTCAGTAATTACTTTTGCTTCAGTGGCAGGCGCTGCATCCGGTCGATGGTCTGCTTGCCGTTCTCCAGCCGGACGATGATCGTCTCCGGGCCAAAAGCCCCCGGCCCTTCCAGGACCACCTGGCCGGGAGCCATGTCGACAATCTTCAGGTCGGCCGTCACCTGATCGCCGACCCCCAGCAGACGCATCTCCCCTTCGGGCAGCTTGATCACCGTCAACCGCTCTTCCGGTGCGACTTTCAGGAACACCAGATGGTCGAGATCAGTGGCCCGCAAGCTGTTGGCACTCTCCAGGAGGAGGAGCAGCAGGAAGATCACCAGGAGCTGTCTACTCATCGTGCTTTACCTTTCCCGGACGAGCGGTCTGTTTGTATTTCTCGTGCAGCTGTCGGCGCTCCTCGATGCTGAGCCCCTTGGCGTTCGGGTCGTAGCCGTAGGGGCGTCGCGTGCGGGCGTTCAGCTCCTGCTGGTAACGTTTCGCCTCCTCGGTACCGAACTCCAGGTTGCGCCCCCCCTCGGGGTTGGTCGCATAGCTGACGTGCACGAAGATCTTCTCCTGCCGATGACCGGCCTCGATCTTCATCCGGGTGTAGAACTTGCCGCCGCGCCCCCGGATATAGGCAAAAGTTTCCAGCCCACTCCCCTCCCGGATCGGCAGATAGGCCACCGGCTGATAACCCCCTTCCGGCGCCTCGTACAGCGTCCGCTCATCGAGCAGAACCCCCGTATCGTCGTCAAGGGGCTGCAACACCAGGTTCAGCACCCCGTCTTCTCCGGCTTCGGCCCCGATGCGCAGGTCCGCATGCCAGCCTCGATAGGTATCGCCCAGAGCCAAAATTCTGTTCGAGTCTCTGGCTTGCTGCCATAGAAGATCGAAGATGTGGGAATCACCGGGATGCAGGCTGAAGCTGGCACCGGCGGTCAGAATCAAGGTGGGGGTCCCTTTTTTGCGGAGTTTGAAGAGGATGGGGGTTTCTTTTAGCTGACCAAGTTCTGCTTTTTCTTCATCTTTGCGGAAACTAAAAATCCGCTCCGGACAATAATGGAACAGATACTCATATCCTTCTTTGGCAATACTCTCCAGAGAGAGGATGAACCCCTCTTCCTTGATGGAGAATCGGCCATCGGGACCTGTGTTCACCACGACTTCCTTCAGGTCTCGCATGCCCGGGAAGGCAGGAACATATCTCACATGGAAGGTCAGTCTAGCCCCAGGCACCGGGTTACCGTCGAAATCGAGCACTTTTCCATAGAACTTGAATTTCATAGTGAGCTCTTCTCGGAAAAGTTCCCGCATCTGGCCCATTTTGGAAGCTGGCTTCGATTCCCCGAAGGCCACTCCGCAAGAGCCGATTAAAAGAAGCAAGACAAGGATAATTTTCTTCATTGCACCTCTCCCGATCAATGGCTGATTCCTAATTCCGAGTCGATCACCAATGCTCGCCAGTAACCTTGTTCATCTACAATGTTTGAACGGAACTGACGGCTATGGGAATAGTGTTTTTGGTCAAAATCAAGAAGGGCTTTCAGATTTCTTGAGCCAGATAATTCGACTGTGTCAGAGGTAGCTGAAAAAACAGTGAAATTTCCCTGCACCTTTAACGATCCCAGGGCCTTGGCCCTAGATTGAGCCCCAAAGGAGAAAATCTCATAATCGTCCGCGGGAAATCGCAGATCTTTATCCACTATAAAGAGAGTGACCGTCGGTTGATCGTGTTGCCCTGAATCAGGGTCCTCTTCGTAGTGTCCTTGGACAAAACCCTCCCCGGGCAGAAGATGTTCCGGATAGGCTGACACCTCACCTATGAAGCGGTAACCCAAGAGGTCATCCGGTTTCGTTCGATTGTTGAACTCCCACCCCGGGGTGAATAACCCGCCTGAAACCAGAGCATAGTCCGATTCATTGTAGTAGCTTATTTTTCTTGCTACCTTTCCCAAACTACCCCAGTAGGGGGCGGCAGGGCTACGGGGGTAATCGCTGATCACCTTGGGAGTTTTCCAGAAAAGTGGCGCCGAAAGCTGGGGGGAAAACTCGGACTCATCCTGATGAAAGAAACTGCCGGAGATAGCCGCCTGGGTGGCGATCCAGGTGTGTACGTCGCCGGAGCTTCCCAAGCGGATCGCCTCCCCGGCGACCACATTGCCCTGACTGTGAGCCAACAATCGCGTTGCGAACCCCTTCCCTTTCAGTGTCTCCTGCAGTTTCGCCAGAGCTTGGGCCGAATGCCAGCCGAGATAATCGCTCTGATCGAAATTGAGGGCGGATTCAATCGGCTCCAGGACCACCAGTTTGGGCAAAGTTCGGCAGGGCCAGTCG
>JACZKF010000611.1 GCA_014860175.1 Desulfuromonadales bacterium
GGTGAAGGTGGTGTAGACGCGGCCGCCGCAACTCGGCCGCGTCATCTCCAGGGTCCCCTCGGCATTGATCTCCAGGACCGTGCAGTCGCTCACCACGCTGGTGCCGAGCCGGGCGGCGAGCCGCGGCGCCAGATCGCGACCGAGGGCCGAGCCGGCCATCAGCAGCGTCCCGGGCGCCTTCTCCCGCAGCAGACCGGCGAGAACGGTCGTGTAACCGTCGGTGGTGTAGGCATCGAGCAGTTCATGCTCCACCACGCAGACCGTATCGGCGCCGTACTGGCTCAGGGCCTCGGCCGCCGGCAGCCCCTGGTCTCCCAGGATGAGGGCCGAAACTCCGAGTTTCGCCTTGTTGGCCAATCTGCGGGCTTCCGTGAGGACCTCCAGGCTGGCCTCTTCGAATTCTCCACCACGGTGTTCGATCAGAACCCACATATCTTTTTCCAATCTCTTCTCTCAGGTTGATTCAACATCCGGCTTAGAGTTGCCGCCCGATTCTTTCACCGTCGCGGATGGCATCGCCGATCATGCGCGGCGCCAGGCAGTCGCCGATCCGGTGCAGTTCCTTGACTTTCCCCTTGACCCCGAAGTAGAGCTCCTCGTTGGCCTTGTGGTAATGGGCGAGCACCACGTGATCGACGTTCTCCAGGGTCCGCTCCTGGCGGCTGTGAATGTTGTAGAGCGCGACCGCGGTGCCGTCGATCTCCTTGATCATGGTGTAGGGGTGAAAAACGATCCCCTTCTTGAGTATGCGACGCAGCATCGGCAGGCGGCGCTCGGCCGTGAGGTCGTGGCCGAGATGATCGTGCGGGCTGATCATCTCCACCTGCTTGCCCTGATCGAGGAGCAATTCGGCGATGCTGATCCCTTTCCAGTTGGCCTCGCCGTCGTCGACCACCAGCACCTTCTGGCCGACCTCCATCCCCGTCTCGAGCAGATCCCAGCTGGTCAGCACGTTCCCCTGCTCGAAGCCGTTCGGCACCGGGTTTTCGATATCGTAGGGGGGGATGCCGGTGAAGCTGATGCGGCGGGGGGTCGAGCCGGTCGCCAGCACCACCGCGTCGGCCTTGCTCTGCAGGATCATCTCCGGAGTGACCTCGGTGTTGAGATGAACCTCCACCCCGAGCTTTTCCACCTGGCGGGCCAGGTAGCGGGTAATCTCCTCCAGTTCCGCCCGGCCGGCCCCCTTGGCGGCAATCTTCACCTGCCCGCCGAGATGTCCCTTGGCCTCGTACAACGCCACCCGATGCCCCCGGCGCGCCGCGATTTCGGCGGCTTTCAGGCCGGCCGGACCGCCGCCGACGACCAGGACACTCTTCGGCCGGTCGGTCTTCTTCAGCGTGCCGATCCCGAGTTCCTTCTCCCGGGCGACGGCCGGATTGTGGGTACAGCTGAAGTGACCGCCGTAGATCATCCCCCAGCAGCCGTCGTTGCAAGCGATGCAGGGCCGGATATCCTCCAGCCGCCCTTCCTGCGCCTTGTTCGCCAGTTCCGGATCGGCCACCTGGGCGCGGGTCATTCCGACCATGTCGGCATGTCCGTCGGCCAGGATCTTCTCCCCGAAAACCGGATCGTTGATGCGGCCGACGGCGAACACGAGGGTGTTGTTGGCGGCCACCTCCTTGATCCCGGAGGCGAAGGGGACCCACAGACCGAGGGGATGCTGCATATCGGGGACGACCATGTTAGGTGTCCAGTAGGTCCCGGCCTTGACGGTTATGTAGTCGATCTTTCCGGTTTCGGAAATGATGCGTGCCACCTCTTTCCACTCCTCGAAGTCGAGGCCCCCGGGGGTGAGATCGTCACCATTGACCTGGATCCCGACCACGTAGTCGTCGCCGACGGCGGCGCGCACTGAGTCGATGACTTCCATGATGATCCGCATGCGGTTCTCGAAACTCCCGCCGTACTCGTCCGTACGTTTGTTGCTGTAGGGGGAGAGAAAGCCGCCGAGGAGGTAGTTGCCGTACAGGGAATGGATCTCGACCCCGTCGAATCCGCTCTCCTTGACGTTGCGGGCGGTCTTGCCCCACATCTCGACGACCTGCTGGATCTCCTCGATCTCGATCTCCTTCGGGGTCAGGCCGATCAGGTCGAAGAACGGCAGCGGCATGGCCGACGGCGCCCAGGTCAGCCGCTGGCCGGGCAGGCGCTGGCGGCCGATATGGCCGACCTGCTGGATGATGGCCGCGCCGTGCTCATGCACCGCCGCCGTCATCGCCTTGTAGGCCGGGATCAGCTTCTCGTCGTCGAAACGCAGGACATTGGTGTAGCCGGGATGGATGCTGGCAAACTCGGAGATGAGAAGCCCGCACCCCCCCTTCGCCTTCTCCACGTAGTAGTTGATCAGCTGCTCCGTCGGATAGCCGCAGGCCCCCATCAGCGTTCCGTGGGCGGTCATCAGGACCCGGTTGCGGATGGTGACGTTCTTGATCTTCAGCGGGGTAAAAAGGTAATCGAACTGGCCGGCCATTCTCGTTTCTCCTCGCGGGTTCCGCTTGCGAAACCGGTTATTTAAGTGCAGGCAAGAATCTCGTCGCGGCAGCCTTGTTTCGGCTCAGAGCTGCCGGGCCAGGTTTTCGCCGTCGCGGATCGCATCACCGATCATCCGCGGGGCGAGACAGTCGCCGATCCGGTGCAGCTCCTTCACCTTCCCCCTGACCGCGTGGTACAGCGCCTCATCGGCCCGGTTGTAATAGGCCAGAACGATGTGATCGACCCCCTCGATCGTCCGCTCCTGCCGGCTGTGGATGTTGTAGACTGAAACGTTGCCGCCGTTGATCTCTCGGATCATGGTATAGGGGGTGTACACCAGCCCCTTCTTCAGCACCCGCCGCAGCATCGGCATCCGGCGTTCCGCCGTCAGATCGAAGCCGAAATGGTCGTGCGGACCGATGACTTCCACCTCGACCCCGCGATCGAGCAGCAGTTCGGCGATACTGACCCCTTTCCACCCTCCCTCGCCGTCATCGGCGACGATCACCTTCCGCCCCACCGGCACTTCGTTCTCGAGCAGATCCCAGGTGGTCAGGACATTGGGCTGATCGAACCCTCTCGGCACTGGATGCTCCGGATCGAAAGAGGGGATGCCGGTGAAGCTGAGGCGGCGCGGCAGCGAACCGTTGGCCAGAATCACCGCCTCGGCGTTGCTCTGCAGGATCATCTCCGGCGTCACTTCCGTGTTGAGCCGGACCGCCACCCCGAGCTTCTCCACCTGGCGCGCCAGATAGCGGGTGATCTCCTCCAGTTCCGCCCGGCCGGCCCCCTTGGCGGCGATCTTCACCTGCCCGCCGAGATGCCCCTTCTTCTCGTACAGCGTCACCTGGTGCCCCCGGCGGGCCGCAATTTCGGCGCATTTCAACCCCGCCGGGCCGCCGCCGACGATCAGGACGCTCTTCGGCTTTTCCGCCCGTTTCAGCGTGCCGACCCCGAGCTCCTTCTCCCTGGCAACGGCCGGGTTGTGGGTGCAGCTGAAATGGCCGCCGTAGATCATCCCCCAGCAGCCGTCGTTGCAGGCGACGCAGGGGCGGATATCCTCCAGGCGCCCTTCGCGCGCCTTATTGACCAATTCCGGATCGGCGACATGGGCCCGGGTCATCCCAACCATGTCGGCGTGCCCGTCGGCCAGGATCTTTTCCGCGAAGACCGGGTCGTTGATCCGGCCGACGGCGAAGACCAGCATCTCCTGGGAAACGACCTCCTTGATGCCGGAGGCGAAAGGAACCCAGAGTCCGAGCGGATGCTGCATGTCGGGGATGACCATGTTCGGCACCCAGTAGGTGCCGGACTTGATCGTCAGGTAGTCGATCTTGCCGGTTTCGCTGACCAGGCGGGCGACCTCCCGGTACTCCTCGAAATCGAGCCCCCCCGGGGTCAGATCGTCACCGTTGAGCTGCATGCCGAGGATGTAGTCGTCGCCGACGGCGCTGCGCATCGCATCGATCACTTCGTAGATGATGCGCATGCGGTTCTCCAGGCTGCCGCCGTACTCGTCGGTGCGCTTGTTGCTGTAGGGGGAGAGGAACCCGCTCAGGAGATAGTTGCCGTACAGGGAATGGATCTCCACCCCGTCGAAACCGCTCTCCCGGACGATGCGGGCGGCCCGGCCATGGGCGGCGACCGCCTCCTTGATCTCATGGATCTCGATCTCCTTCGGGGTCAGGCCGATGAGATCGTAGAACTGGTAGGGCATCGGCGAGGCGGCCCAAGTGAGCCGCTGCCCGGGCAGGCGCTGCCGGCCGATGTGCCCGACCTGCTGGATGATCGCCGTCCCGTGCTCCTTGACCGCTCTGGTCATCGCCTGATACGCAGGGATCAGCTTCTCGTCGCACGCCTTGAGGACGCTGGTATAGGC
>JACZKF010000612.1 GCA_014860175.1 Desulfuromonadales bacterium
AGGTGGTCGAGGGGAGACGGTTGGGTTTGGGATGCGGATTTCATCGTCGCTACTTACCTGTCTGAGAGGTGGACATGTATTATAACCAATTCGGTGATGATTTAGAACCAGATATGTCCTTAGCCATTCTTCGCGGCTTCGCGTGAGATCACACAAGACTTGTTTCACGCGAAGGCGCGAAGGGCGCGAAGAAAATCTTTCGTCAGAACCATTCTCACGCGACGACGCGACGTTGACCCAACCGAAAACCAGCCTCACGCAACGACGCAACGACGCGACGCAAACCCGAATTTAAACAGATCTTTCTGGTTAAAAGCAAAGACTGTTCTTGGATTGGCCTTGCCTTTCGTTGCGTCGTTGCGTCGTCGCGTGAGGCTGAATTTCTTGCTTTTTGCGTTCTTCGCGGCTTCGCGTGAGACCGGTTTGGCAGTGCGGTTTACTATCCTTGCAGCCGGCGCAGCTGCCCCAGCAGCCCCGGGAGATCGGCCGCCGGCTCGATCCCCGCCTGACGCAGCAGGGGATGGACGGCCGGCAGCGGTTCACAGCGGGGAAAGGCGCCGGCCGACAGGTGGTGAATCAGCCGCAGCGTCTTCAATCCGTCGAACCAGCCGTGAAAAGCCCGCAGCCGGGCGGTGGGTTGCGGGTTATTGCGCTGCAGGCGCGGCCAGACCGTGGCAAACTCCTGCTGGCGGAGATACGCGCCGAGGTCGGCCGAGAGCGCCTCAGTCCGGCTGATCAGCTCGGCGGCCGGGTTGGAGAGGTGGTCGGCTGCCAGTTGCAGCCAGTCGCCCACGAGCTGGAAACAGTGCGGATGATAGAACTGCACGGCATCGGTTTCTCCGGCCAGCAGCCGGGAGACGCTGCGGCCGGTGCCGAAGGGGACCCGGTGGGAAGCCCGGGGGGAGGGGAGGACCGTGGTCCCCGGCAGCGGCGCCACCCCGCAGGTTTTGGCCAGCTGCTGCAGGAAATAGAAGTCCTCGCCGGCGCGCCGCCGGTTCATCCCGCCGGCCCCGGCGTAGGCCTCGGCCCGGCAGGCGAAGGCGCTGCCGACGCTGTGAAAGGCATAGGGGGAGCTGGCCAGGGCAAGTCCGAGAACGTAGTGGCGCAGGAACAGCTCGTAGCGGACGATGGCCGTCTCCTCGGCCGGATTGTTGCCGGGGCGATGGCGAAAAGGGATGAGGGCGCCGCCGGCCGTTGCCTGTCGGAAGTGCGCCAACAGCGCCGGCAGATAGTCGGCATCCACCAGGGTATCGGCATCGAGGGAGACGAGCAGGGGGGAGCGCCGCCAGTTCAATCGGCTCAGCGCCAGGTCGAGGCCGATCTTGCGCGCCAGCCCCACCCCCTGGCCGGGGGGGAGCTGGCGCCCCGAGGAGGCGGCATCGATCCACTGCAGGTTCAGACCGGCCGAGAGCTCTCCGGCCGCCAGTCGCTGCAGGGTCGTCAGGTTGTCGGCCCGGTCGGAGGCTGCGGCGTCGGCCCGGTGATTGACCACCACCACAACCAGCAGATCGGCCAGCAACTGCGCCGGGTTGGCCGCCAAGCTCGCCAGGGTGGCGGGGAGATTCCTCCCCTCGGCCAACGCCGGGATCACCACTGCCGCGGAGAAATCACGGCGCTCCCCGGCCAGCGACCATGGCCCGCTGACGGCACGGGTGGCCAGATAACGGCAGACAGAGGCAGGTATCATAGGACCGGAGCATAGCACGCCAGAGGCCCCCCGACCACCGCATGCCGTACCCTCGCAAAATTTCTCCTTCTATCCTGAAGCCGCGCGCGAAAACTTGGTGCCGATAATTGCGAAAAGTCGCCGCTGAATTCCTCTTGATACCTTCAAATATAATTTGACGAGCCGCGGCTATTCGGTGAGGATACCATTCGCTCTAAAAGATTTTCCAGATCTCCCCTAATCTGCCTTTCCCTCATAGATTTCCTTTAAGTCGGCAATTAGCCGCTTTCTTTCGTCATTCAACCCTATTCGTCCGGGAATCTCCATCAGCCCATTATCGGGCCAATTTTCTATCTCACCTTCAATGTGTTGCAGCAGGGTAGTGATCGCACTGAGTCGGGCTGCAGTTTTCAATGACGCTGCCTGTTTCCTCAATGCCTCCTCGGATTTCTCCTGGGCCTCGGCTGACCGTTTTAACTCCTCCCTCGTCATCTTCAGCTCTTCCCTTTGCAGAGAGAGCTCCTGACGCTGCAAAACGATAGCGAGGACCACGCCAGCGAATGCCAGTCCCGAAAAGAGTGCGTTGACTGCCCCGAACATATCCCCGAACTGTCCGCGCGTCGGCCAGTCGCTAATCCAAAATAAAGGTGACAGCCCAGCCCCGACCCAAATCAAAATAATCCCGAATACGGCGCCCCAGGTTATCCGTTCCCATTCCTTCTTGCTTTTGGCCATTGTTTATCCCTCCCAGCTACGAATGATCAGCTCCTGTCTAGCCACACCCCGGTTGGTCCCGCCGACGGTGTAGTTTATGCCGACTGTTTGCATCCGTAAACCTTGAAACACCTGGCGCATGTCGGGGTGGTCGTTGACGGTGAGGATGGCTTTGCCTGCCATGGTGTGCAGGGACTCGGTAAGGCGGTGGTATTGCTCGAGGGGGAAATCGATGCCGTAGCCTTCGGTCTGCCAGTATGGGGGGTCGCAGAAGAAGAGCGTCTCCGGACGATCGTACTTGGCGATGCAGGCATGCCATTCGAGGTGTTCGATGGCGACGCGGGAGAGGCGCAGGTGGGCCTGGCTGAGATCCTCCTCGAGGCGGAGCAGGTTGAGCCTCGGGGGGCTGGTTGCGGCGGTGCCGAAGGTGCGGCCGACGACCTTGCCGCCGAAGCCCATCTTCTGCAGGTAGTAAAATCTGGTGGCGCGCTGAATGTCGGTGAGGACGTGGGGCGGGGTGTCTTTGAGCCAGGAGAAGAGCTCGCGGCTGACGAGCGCCCACTTGAATTGCCGGCAGAACTCCTCGAGGTGATGCTGGATGACCCGGTAGAGGTTGACCAGGTCGCCGTTGAGGTCGTTGAGTACCTCGACTTTGCTGGACGGTTTGAGGAAGAAGATCGCCGCCGCCCCGCAGAAGGGCTCGACGTAACAGGTGTGCTCGGGAAAGAGTGGCAGGATTTCTTTGGCCAGACGGCGCTTGCCGCCGATCCACGGGATGACTGGGTAGTGCATAGGTGAGCCTCCGTTGTCAAAACTGTTTTGACGTGCTAGGCTCGATCCCGCCTCGGTACCGGGGTGGGGGAGCCTTGGCTGGGCTCACAGGTATGCTCTGTGATCTTGGCGGCCGGGTGGGTGTTCCAGCACCTGCCCGGCCGCTCCCTCTTCTTTTCTATCCTTTCTCTGCGCTTTCGGCGGCCTGAATCACCTCTTCCTGCTGCCACTTCGCCTGGTAGGCGGCGAACCCGTAGTCAACCATCTCCGGAATCACCACATCGCGCAGCTCGGCCAGGGTGACCGGGTGGAACTGGTTGTCAGCCCCGCGCAGGTAGGTGCCTTCAGTCCCCTCGCGGAGCATCTTGGCCAGGAGCCTCTCCATATTGCCGATGTCATCGTGCTTGGCGCTGCGCCGGCAGTCTACCGGCCAGCCGAGGGAAAGGTTGACCACCGCCGAAGTGAGCTGATCCTCAAAGCGCATCTTGACTTCCAGCGTCTTGAGCCGCTTCCATTCGGTCAGGTCGAGGGGAGGGGTCGACCGTTCCAGCTCGGCATCGGTCAGGTGAGGGTAGAGAGTAGCCAGCTCGGCGATCCGGATGTCACGCTCGGCGTTGGGGCTGGAAAGGATCTCTTCAGTCTCCGGGTCGAGAACATCGTCCTGATCCTCCTGCGCCTGGAGACTGGCGTACTCTTCCTCGGCCGCAATGACCGGGGCCAGGGCCAGGCCGGTCAGGTAGGAGGTGAGGAACAGATCGACCACCCGGGGCGGCTTGCCGAGGGCGATGACGGTTTCCACGTCGCTTCTGGCTTTGTAGGTCATGGCTTATTCTCCGTCCGCAATGAAGAAGGGCAGCTCAAGGCGCTTCTGGCCGATCTTGATGGTTGCAGCGTTGAGGTCGGTGGTGGTGCTTTCGTTATCGACCACGCTGAACTTGGCATCATCCCCCCAGGATGTCCCGTTGTGCCGCATCTCTTTGTAGAGCGCCTGGAGATAGAGCTTGCCGTTGGCGCGGGTGATGTAGGGGAGGGCTTTGGCGGCTGGAGTGGCTGATGCCTGTATATTAAGTGTGGGGTGCGCCGGATCATTCCCATAATTCCCTGTACCATAAATTTTGCCATCGCTTGCTCCAAACACGGGTCGTCTGTTTACATGCACGCTGTCAGCGGTGCTATAGCTCGGGAGGGTAGAAAGGGTTGAAATTTTCCCTACAAAATAACCTATAAGTGGGCGATTAAACGCATTCCCCGCCCAAACATCCCCCAAACTCAAGACCTCGGCATTGGTCGCCAGTTCGAGGGGAGAGGCTTCGGTGAGGTAGAAGGCGAGGAGGATTCGGCCAGTTGAATAAAGTGCCGTCCAACTATTGGTGGTGGTTGAAAACAGGCCATTAACCGTGGAGGTGGTGTCGACCCATGTTATACCGCCATCAGTTGAGAGGAGAGCCATCAGTACCCCCGCACCCCTCAATTTACGACTCAACTTGTAGGGCTTACTCGTTCCATCCGGAATCAGGCTCGTCACCCCATCCTCAGCCACCAGCAGCGGCGTACCCGCTACCCCGTTGTCCTTCCACGCCTGGGGATAGTTGGCGGGGTCTCCGATGATGTCGCAGTGCAGGAGGGTTTTGGACTGACGCACCACCTGCTCCGACATGGTGATGCTACCGGCCCACGCATCGGTTACGTTTTTGTTATCTAGCGCCCCGACAACACTACCCCCAATTAGCCGATAAACCCCACCAGCATAATTTCGTGAAGCAACTTTAAACGAAACAGACTGTCCAGTGCTTGTATTGATGATGCGCACATCACTGCCAAGAGAGACGGCATCAGCCTCTGCCTGCGTGGTGCGGTAAATCTGTATAACACTTGTCCCAACATCACGGTAGTATCCGCCGTTCACCCCTTGAGCCACCGCAGCCAAGGTTTTAACCCTTAACGGCTTCTCCCACCCCCGA
>JACZKF010000613.1 GCA_014860175.1 Desulfuromonadales bacterium
GTATTGATCATGCAGGGGGCGGCGCCGGTGATTCACGATCTGCTCAAGACCCCCGACTTTCGCCTGAAAGAGGAGCTGAAAATCGACCGCAAGGCGCTGCAGAGTGTCGATCTGGTCACCGTCGAGGCGCTGCTCGCCCCCAATTCGCGCTATCAGGACAAGACCCTGGATGAAGTCGATTTCAACCGTTTCTACCGCTTTACCGTCATGGGGATCTCCCGCCATGGCGAAACCCTGCGCCACCGTCCGGCTGAACTGCCGCTGCAGTTCGGCGATTATCTGCTGCTGTTGGGGAACGTGGCCGACGTGGGGCGGCTGCGCCGCAATCCCGATCTGATTCTGCTCGGCGAGAAGACGGTCCCGGCCGTCGGCGGCATCAAGGCGGCAGTGGCGATCGCCTTGCTGGCGGGGATCGTGATCTCTGCCGTCTTCGGCCTGCTGCCGCCGCCGGTCTCGATCCCTCTGGCGGCGGTGCTGGCGATCCTTTTCGGCTGCATCCCCCTGGCCGACGCCTTCGGCGCCATCGACTGGCGCACCATCATCACTCTGGGGGGGATGATCGCCTATGGTCTGGCCCTGGAACACACCGGCGCGGCGGCCGACCTGGCGCACCTCATGGTCAGCGCCTTCACCGGCCTCTCCCCCCTGCTCCTCCTCGGGGCGATCCTGCTGGTGGCGGTTCTTCTCACCCAGTTGATCGAAAACGCCGCCGTCGCCATCATTTTGGCCCCCCTCGCCTTTCAGGTGGCGGTGCGGACCGGAGTCGACCCGAAGCCGTTCATGGTCGCCCTGGCTGTCTGTGTCTCCGCCGCCTTCTGTACTCCGGTCGCTCACGAGAGTACCATCCTGGTTCTCGGCCCCGGCGGCTACCGGTTTCGTCACTACCTGCAACTCGGTAGCGTTCTCGCCCTGCTCACTTGGCTGCTGGCCCTGCTGGTCACCCCCCAGGTCTGGCCCTTTGCCTGACCGGTCCGCACCGATCTCCCCTTTAACGAACCTAAGGCGAAAAGGGGTATCGTCGCTATCCCTGGGGTGTACGGCGGGATCATCGACAAACTCAAACTTCGGGGCCGCAGATGGGGCAGACGCACGTGCCGGTGCAGGCAGCCCCCGAACAAAAAATGGCAACCGCTCCGGCAAAAAGCGGCCAATTCTCGCAGCAAAATAGATGGTTCCGCCTGTCAGGCAGCCGCTCGCGATGGAACCCTTTTTGCACAGCCAACCTCCCTTAAAAGGCATGGCTTCGCCCACCGAACTATGCTATGAAATGACAGCTCCCATCTCTTCATGAATTGAACTACAGGATGGTCATGTCTCGTCTGCTGCTATGTATGTCGTTGCTCCTCCTTGCCTTGCCTGCCCCAGGGCAGGCCGCCAACCCTTTCCCTAAAGCCGCCACCGCCTATCTGGTGAAAAGCGGGGAGGCTACCGTCTGGTCGCAGGGGGCGAACCGGCGGTTGCCGCCAGCCAGTCTGACCAAGATGATGACCGCCCTGGTGGTCATGGAGTCGGCCGACTTTGCCGACGTGGTCACCGTCTCGCCGGCCGCGGCCGCGGCCACAGGCAGCCGCTTGCGGCTCCATGCCGGTGACCGGCTACGGGTGGGGGACCTGCTGGCGGCCATTTTGCTCAATTCGGCCAACGACGCCGCTCATGCTCTGGCCGACCATGTGGCCGGCAGTGAAGAAAAATTTGCCGTTTTGATGAATCGGAAAGCGGCCGAACTCGGAATGCAGAATACCCGGTTTGCCAACTGCTCCGGGTTTGACCATCCGCAGCACTATTCGACCGCCGTCGACCTGGCCCTCCTCGCCGAGGCGGCCCTTGCCCAGCCCCCTTTTCGGGGGATGGTCGGCTTGCCCGACATGGAAATCAGCACCATTGACGGCGCCCGCGTCTTCCAGCTGAAGACCACCAATCGCCTGCTCGGCTCTTACGATGGGCTGATCGGAGGAAAGACCGGTTTTACCGCCAAAGCCGGCCCTTGCCTGATCGTGGTGGCCGAGCGGGCAGACGAAAGGGTGCTGGTGGTTCTTCTCAACTCCCCCTCCCGCTGGAATTCGGCACCTACCATTCTCGATCGAGCCTTTTCCCTGATGGCCAAGGAGCGAAGCAAAACCCGGGTGGCCAGCTTGGCGGGCAAGGGGGAGGTCCACTAGCACCGTGTGGAGCCCGGCCTTGCCGGGCTTTTTTCGGCCTGCAAATATCACCAACCGAGTTATATTTAATTGTAAGAAGCGTCCTCCTTCCCCCGGGGGCAGGCATGAAAGGCGAAGTCCGTATCGGTACCTCCGGCTGGACCTATCCCCATTGGCGGGGAGTTTACTATCCGGAGGGGTTGGCGCAAAAAGACTGGTTCGGCCACTACCTGCGGGATTTCGACACGGTCGAAATCAACAATACCTTCTATCGCCTGCCATCCCCCCAGACTTTTGAGCATTGGGCGAGAGTCGCCCCTCCCGGGTTCGTCTACAGCTTCAAGGCCAGTCGCTTCATCACCCATCTGAAGAAACTCAAGGATCCGCGGGATAGCTTGCATAATTTTCTGGAGCGGGCCCATCTGGCCGGGGCGGCTCTTGGCCCGATCCTCTTTCAGCTGCCTCCGCACTGGAAATTGGACCTGTTACGCCTGGAAACGTTCCTGCAGGCACTCCCTCCCGACCTGGTGCGGGTCTTCGAGTTTCGGGATGAGAGCTGGCACCGTCCGGAAGTCCGTGACCTGCTCAGTCGCTATCGGGCCGCCTTTTGCATCCATGACTACCAGGGGCTGGCCTGTCCGGACTGGACGACCGCTGCCACCGTCTACCTGCGGTTTCACGGCTCTGCGGCAGCTCCCTACAGCGGCAGCTATTCCGATGACCAGCTCCGTCGGCAAGCCGAAAGGATTCTTGCCTGGCGACAGGAGGGGCGATCCCTCTTTGCCTATTTCAACAACGATCTGGG
Organism: Desulfuromonadales bacterium; assembly: GCA_014860175.1. Taxonomy (GTDB): domain Bacteria; phylum Desulfobacterota; class Desulfuromonadia; order Desulfuromonadales; family JACZKF01; genus JACZKF01. The sequence goes on from JACZKF010000613.1 coordinate 2,944, forward strand.
AGGTTACGCCGTGCGCAATGCCCTGACTCTGAAACAACTTCTCGCCAACAGCCTCTCCTGACCTAATTAAAACTACCTCTTTTCCCCTTCCAAGTATAAAATAACGACATTTAGTATTCGAAGATGCAGATGTGGTGGAGCGGAGGAGTGAAGATGCGGTTCTATCTTTCCGTCAAAATCAAACTGGTACTGGCCTTGGGTCTCGCCCTGGGCTGGCTGGCCTTCAGTCTCTGGGTCGGTTGGCCCTGGCTGCAGGATCTATCCGATCGATTCACAACCCCCGTCGCCTGGCTGATAATCGCCGGACTAGCCCTCCTCCCCGGCTGGGCCAATGCATTTCTGATCTGCGGCCTGGTGGTCGACCGACGTCCCCGCTACCCGATCCACCGGAGTCTGCCGCCGGTCTCCATTCTCATCGCTGCCTACAATGAGGAGGAGTGCATCGGCGAGACCATCGACTCGATTCTTCAGCAGAAATATCAGGGCGAGGTGGAGGTCCTGGTCATTGACGACGGTTCCCGGGATGCCACCGCCTGGGTCGTGGGCGAAAAGCTGGCCAAGGGGAGAAAGAGTAATTTCCAGCTGCGCCTGCTCAGCCTGGAACACAACTGCGGCAAGGCGGCGGCCCTGAATGCCGGCCTGGCTCAGGCCAGGCATCAGATTCTGGTAACGGTGGACGCCGATACTTTCATGTATGACGATGCCTTGGCCCGCATCGTCGCCAACTTGATTGACGGGCCGGCCAATACGGCGGCCGTGGCCGGCACCGTGCTGGTTCGCAACTCGCGGGAAACCGTTTTGGCTCGCCTGCAGGAGTGGGACTATTTTCTCGGCATTGCCGTAGTCAAGCGGATTCAGTCGCTGTTTCAGGGGACCCTGGTCGCCCAGGGAGCCTTCTCCGCCTATCGGCGCGAGGCGGTGGAGCGCGCCGGCGGCTGGGCTCACACGGTCGGCGAGGACATTGTCCTGACCTGGGGGTTCCATGACCTGAATTATCGGGTGGGCTACGCCGAGAATGCCTTCGTCTTTACCCGGGTCCCGGAGAGTTACCGGCAGTTTTTCCGTCAGCGCCAACGCTGGGCCCGGGGGCTGATCGAGGCGATCAAGAAACACCCCCGGCTTTTTCTCCGCTGGAAGATGATCACCCCGTTCTTGTTCCTCAACCTGCTCTTTCCCTACCTGGATGCCGTATTCCTGCTGGTCTTCGTCCCCGGGCTGGTGGCGGCCGTCTTCTTTCAGTACTACGCGGTGGTCGGTCTGATGACCCTGCTGATTCTCCCTCTGACGCTGGTGGTCAATCTGCTCATGTTTTTCCGGCAGCGAAGGATCTTTCTCCATCATGGGCTGCGGGTGCGAAAGAATCTCTTCGGACTCGCCTTGTATATACTGACCTATCAGCTGCTCATGAGTCCGGCCAGTCTCGCTGGTTACGTGAGTGAGTTTCTGAACTTGAGAAAATCGTGGGGGACCAAGGCCGCCCAGACCACCACCGTGCTCCTCTTGTGCCTGCTGCCTCTTTTGGCCGGCTCCGCCTGGGGGGCGGCTCCCAACCGGCTGCTGGCGGAATACGAGTTCTTCAGCGACAGTGATCACGAAGAACACCACGGCTTTTACGCCGGCTACCAGCGCCGGCTGTCGACCCCCTGGCCGGCGCTGGCCCGAGTGCGCACCGGAGTGTTGCAGATCCGTAATTCGGAGGGGAAGGAGCGCTTTGAGGTTTTGCGGGGCAGCTATGATGCCGAATTGGATGAAAGGGTGCGTTTGCAGCTGCAGGGGACTTATCTGTCGGGGGACGACTGGTCGCCCTTTCTTTACGGGGGGGCACTGGTCTGGACTCCGCCAGGGAGATGGCGGATTGAACTGTCGGGAGAACGCTCGATCATCGACTCCGTCGCTGGCATCCGGCAACGACTCACTGTCGATACGGCAGCCATTTCGGCCGATTTCGCTCTCTCGGAACAGATTACCCTGGTCGGTGCTCTCTTTCATCAAGGGATCGATGACGGCAATGACCGACTCGGGAAGGTGGCGCGCCTGATCTGGTCGCCGCAACGAGTGGAGGGGCTGCATCTGCAGCTTTATGGCAAGCGGATCGACAGCGACTTTGACGGGACCGGCTACTTCAGCCCGCAGACGCTGGAGGAACTTTTTTTGCTGGCCGGGATATCGCGCCCATTTGCCAATGAGCAGTGGGTTGCCCGTCTGCAGGCCGGCCCGGGGCTGCAGTGGATTGACGGCCGGCGGCAAGGGGCATTTCGTTCCGAGTTTTCCCTGCGTGGGTGGTTCACCCCAAGCCTGGGGCTGGAAGGGAAGCTGGCCTATGCCCACGCCCAGGAGTCGCGCGAAGCCTATGATTCTTTTTTGGGCGGGATCAGTCTGGTGTATGCCTGGTAGGCTCCTGCTCCCCCCTTTCCCTGCTTTCGAACATCCCCTGCCATAGCCCGGTGAAGAAATGCCGGGCGTTGACCCCCAGCACCTGGGTGTCGTACCCCCCTTCCTGCACGATCAAGGTCGGCAACTGCAAACGGCCGATCAACCGGCCATTTTCGGTGAAATCCTCCGGTTTCAGGCTCCAGGTGCCGGTCGGGTCACCGGTGGCGGTATCGAGGCCGAGAGGGACGACCAGAAACTGCGGCCGAAAACGGATCACCCGCCGCAGGGCGCGAATCAGCGCCTGGCGGTAGCCGGCGCCGTCGAGTTGCTCTGGCAAGGGGAGGTTGAGGTTGCAGCCGCGTCCGCCCCCCGCCCCCTTCTCCTCTTCAAAGCCGGAGAAGTAGGGGAAAGCGAAACGCGGATGGCCGTGCAGGGAGATGGTGAGGACGTCGCAGCGCTCGTAAAAGATATCCTGGGTTCCGTTGCCGTGATGATAGTCGATGTCGAGCACCGCCACCTTGCCGAAGGCGGACAGGTGGTTGGCCGCCACCGCCGCGTTGCCGAAGTAGCAGAACCCGCCGAACACCCGCCGCTCGGCATGGTGGCCGGGGGGGCGTACCAGGGCATAGGCGAGGCGCTGCCCCTCGAGCAGGTAACGGGCGGCGGTCAGGGCACAGTCGACCGCCCGCTTGGCCGCTGGCCAGGCATTGCGGGTCAGCGGGGTGAAGGTGTCGATTCCGTAGTAGCCGGCGCGCACCGCCCGGTCCTTGGGGGGGCGAGTGGCGTTGCGGATGGGGAAGACATAGGGGTAGACCGCCTCCTCTTCGCCGAGACCGGCGCAGACCGTCTTCAGGTAGTCGACGAAATCGTCGGCATGCACCGCCCGGATATGTTTTTCCGAGAAGCGGCGCACCGGCACCTGGCGAAACAGGGCGGTCTTCGCCAACTCCCGCAGGATCGAGTCGATCCGGACCGGCGCCTCGACGTAGCCCCGCTCGCGGACATGATGGATATCGTGCCGGTCATTGACCACCAGGACGATCTGGCGGTCCGGGGGGATCTGCTTGCGGGCCGGAGCCGTAGTCTCCTTCGGCTGATAACGGGGAGGGCGCAGCCGGATTGGGTCATCGACGAAGGAATCGACCACCATGTCGATGTAGCTCTTCGGACAAATATGGCTGTATTTGCGCACGAGGATCGCCCGCACGATTTGCTGGGCGGTCTCCCGGGGGAGGGAGATCCCCTGCCCGAGATCGTCCAGCACCAGATAAGGAGGGTTGTCCTCCCCGGGCTTGACCGGTGTTTCATAGGCGGTGCCGACGATGGGCCGGGCGCCATACTTTTCGTAAAAGCGCAGCCGGGCCCGGTTCTGGCGCAAGATGAGCGGGTCGCGGCAAAGCTTGGGATCATCGGGGAGACATTCGAAGAAGAGGCCGAGAGTCCCCAGGTCCCGCGCCTCCATCCGCAGCCGCTCATACAGGGCACCGCCGATGCCGCGACCCGTCATTTTTTCGGCGGCGGAAATGTACTCGAGGTAGGCGAAATGCAGCTCCGGTTCCTGCAGCAGCAGGGCGAACCCCTCGATCTGGCCCCGATTTCCTTCGGCCACATAGAGGATGGAGCGGAAGCGGTACCTCAGCGGGTTGCGCAACTGATCGGGGAGTTTGGCGATGTCCTTTTCGGACAAGGACGGGAACTGGCTGCGCAGGATTTCCTGCACTCGGGTCACAGCCGCCAGATTGGCGGGGAGCAGATCGTCATAGATGCGGCGGATGCGAAACATGCCTCATTATAACAGGAGGCTGGGAAGTAGGGGGATAGAATTAACCCACCACTCCTACTTCCCGTTCCATCCCCCCTACTTCCTCGTCTTCGGCAGCAGCCCCTCGAGCAGATCGAACAGCTCCTCCAGGTCGGCCAGGGTGGCGTCGGCCATGTGGGCGATGCGGAAGGTCTGGTTCTTGATTTTACCGTAGCCGTTGTCGAGGGCGTAGCCTCGCTCGCCGGCGAGTTTCTGCAGCAGCTCGAGATCGGTGCGGCCATCGGTGCGGGCGCAGGTGAGGGTGACCGAGCCTGCCCCCTCGGCGGCAAACAGAGAAAAGCCGTGCTTCTGCACCCAGGCGCGAGTGGCCTCGGCCAGGCTGCGATGGCGGGCGTAGCGGTTCTCCAGCCCCTCGGCGAACATCTTGTCGAGTTGATGGGCCAGGGCGTAGATCAGGCTGATACACGGGGTGCTAGGGGTGTTGTCCTTCTCGTCGTTCTTTTCGAACTCTTCAAAATCGAAGTAGTAGCCGCGATTGGGAGTCGTTCGGGCTTTGTCCAGAGCCCGGCGGGAAACGGCGAAGACCGCCAGCCCCGGCGGCAGGCCAAAGGCCTTCTGCACGCCGGCCAGGCAGACATCGGTCTGCAAGCGGCTCAGGTCGAGGGGGACGGCACTCATGGAGGAGACGGTATCGACGATGAAGGAGACCTCCGGGTAGTTGCGCATAACCGCGGCGATCTCCTCCAGGGGGCTCATCACGCCGGTGGAGGTTTCGTTGTGCACCACCGTCAGGGCGTCGTATTTGCCGGTGGCCAGAGCCCGTTCCACCATCGCCGCCGAAATCGGCTCTCCCCAGGGGGCTTCATACAGGTCGGCCGCCAGGCCGCAACGCACGGTGACGTCGTGCCATTTGCTGCTGAAGGCGCCGTTGCCGAAGCAGGCGCAGCGTTTCTGCACCAGGTTGCGTACCGCCCCCTCCATGACCCCGAAAGCGCTGGAGGTCGCCAGGAAGACCGGGTCGGCGGTGTTGAGCAGTTGTTTCAGCCCGTCGGTCACCCGCCGATGCAGCTGAGCGTACTCGGCCGTGCGGTGGCCGATCATCGGCGCCGTCAGGGCCTGCATCACGTCAAGGCCGACTTCTACCGGACCCGGAATGTAGAGTTTTTTATGCATGGGCTCGTTCTCCATCAAGGAATTTAGAACTTTGAATTTTTGCATGGAGTTGCAGATGCAGAGGCTCGCGAAATCCCGCCATGCGTTAGCATGGCGCCGCCCCGGCTGTCAAGCCAATCGTGCGTTGACAATTGCCGGCACCGGGGCTACGATGCGCCCAGACGCAGAAAGAGAGAAGATCATGAACTTCACCGATGAACAGACCCGGCGCATCGCGGACAGCCTGCTGACTGCCCTGCTCGAGCGGGGGGGAATGGTTCTCAAGGCCGAGCGCGGCAAGGTGCAGGGACGCATTGAGGAGATCCTCCGCAGCAACATGGGGGAGGAGATCGATCTCGATCGGGAAGCCCGGGAGTTGCTGGAAAAGCATCTGCAGACAGCCCCCCCCGGCATCGACCGCCAGAGGCTGTTTCTGATGATCAAGAAAAAGCTGGCGGAAGAGAAAGGGATCCCCCTGTGAGACTGTCGGAGCAACGCATCTCCCATCTGTCCAGCCTGGTGCGCGATGGGCTGCAAAAAGAAGGGCTGGCCACCTTTCGCGACCAGTCGCTGGTCTTGAACACCCTCAAGGAGACGTTTGCCCGCATCGATGCCGTCGATACCCTGGTGCGGCAGAAGCTCGAGCGCCAGCACAAGGTCGCCGGCACCCGGGAGTGGCAGTTGATGTATGACCGCTATTTTCACGAAGAGATGGCGCCCAAA
>JACZKF010000614.1 GCA_014860175.1 Desulfuromonadales bacterium
CCTCCGGCCCCGGCAGGTCGGTCGTGGCATAGGTCAGCTGTTGATGGCGGAAGAAGGCTTCCAGCCGGGCGATCTTCTGCCGCTCGCTCCCCCCCTGAGCGGCAATTCGTTCGGCCTCGGCGGCCAGCCGGGGAGCGGCCGAAGCCGGCAGCTGCAGATAGAAATCACGATCGACGCTCTCCGCCTGCAGGTGACCGGCAAAATGTGAAATCGCCTGATAAGGGGCACGGCGATCGAGAGGGCGGCCGCCGGTATGGACCAGATCGGCCGCCTGCGCCGCCGCTATCCCGGCCAGGCTCTGGGGGAGATCGAGGGCGAACAGATAGGTGCCGAGCCCGGTTTCCCGCTCCGGATAAATGACCTGCCGCATCGGCCGGCCGCCGACCACCCGTTCCCTTCCCCCCGGCGGCGGCACCCGGCGCTGCCAGACGTCGCCTTCCGCCGTATTGAGCACCGTCCCTCGCCAGTAGAGATCGCCGGCAGGCAGCTCCTCCATCTCGGCGCGAAAAGCGACCGCCCCGGATTTCGCCAGCCCGACCAGAGACCCTGGCCGGACCTCATCGGCAAAGGCGATGCTGGCTGGCTGCGGGTTGAGAAAATCCCAGACCGGGTGCTGGGTGCGCGGCAGAATGAGGAAAAACAGGAGCACCAGCGGCAACGACAGGAGCGCCAGGAGCAGCGTGGCGGTGAGGACCTGCCGCAATTGACGCCCATTGAAGCGCAGTTGGGGCTCGGCCTGGTAAAAAGTGAGCAGCACCAACCCAGCCGTCAGGCAGCTCACCAGCAGCAGCAGGGCCGGCAAAAACAGGGGGCTCAGGGAGAGGAGGGTCGCGCCGACCAGGGCAAATACCGCCAGCACAAAGATTTGCAGGTAGTGGCGCCCCTCCTTGGCGGCCACCAGACGGATCGCCAGCAGCACAAGAAGCATATGCACCACCGGCTGGACGACATGCTCGGCACTGATCTGCAGGGCGTAGGCGCTAAACAGCAGCAGGGAGAGGACCGTGACCGGCCAGCCGCGCAATGGGTGACGCCCCAGCCGGTCGCAGTAGACCCCCGCCAACAGGGCGACCGGCAAAAATGCCTGCACGGGCCGGTCGAGATGGGGATAAAGGGGGATCATCCCGAGCAGGGCGGCGCCATAGGCGAGAAGATCGAGCAGAATTTTAACCGAAACCATGGCGGCCCAGGGCGCTGAGGAGCCGCAACCGGTGGGCGCGACCGAATTCCGGGGGGAGGATCGAGTCGCCCAGGCGCAGCCCCACCGGACACCCTTCCCGTTGCAGCCGATTTACCAGGTAGCTGGCACAGCTGAGGCGCTCTTCCAGGCCGGGGCCGGGGAGCTGCGACGGATCGATCAGCACCGGCTCCCGGGTCGGTCCCGACAACTCCCGCACCTTGAGCTCCCCCAGCCGTGCCGACAGTTTCCAGTGGATCAGCTTGAGCGGCTCGCCGTGGTAATCGCCGATCCGGCTCACGTCTCCTTCGTAGCCGCGGCCGTCACCGCTGCGCTCCCCCTGG
>JACZKF010000615.1 GCA_014860175.1 Desulfuromonadales bacterium
GTGCGGCGGAGAAAGTCGAGGGAGTCGGCGATCTCCCGGCGGCGCACGTTGGCCCGGGCGAAGACGTCGCCGGTCTCCTCGAAAATCACATTATCGAAGCGCTCGCACCACCAGTCGGCCGGGTGGTGCAGCCGCACCTCGCGCACCAGACCGCAGCCGCGGCCAGCCGGGCCGACCAGACCGAGGAGTTCGGCGTCGGCGGTGGTGACCTTCCCCACCCCCTCCAGGCGAGCGAGCACCGAAGGGGTATCGAAGAACAGCTCCAGCGCCCCCCGGGTGTCACGCATCACCGGCTCCAGCTTCTGCAGCAGGCTGTCGGCCAGGACGCTCTCCAGATCGAAGGCCACCCCTCCGGGTCGCACCAGAGTGCGACCGAAACGGCTGCCGCAAAGAGCGGCGGTGAAGTTGAGATAGTCGCCCCGCAGCCGGCCGCAGAAGGAGGCGGTCGGGAGAAAGCCGACGTCGCCGGCCAGCGCCCCGATGTCGCCGACGTGGTTGGCCAACCGCTCCAGCTCGAGGGCGATGGCCCGGATCGCTTGCGCCCGCGGCGGCGCCTGGGCGCCGGAGAGCCCCTCCAGAAGCTGGGTGTAGGCGCTCATGTGACCGATGGTGGTATCGCCGGCCGCCGCCTCCAGCTGGAAAGGGGTGGCTGGATGCGGTCCCCCGGCAAGAAGCCGCTCGATTCCCCGGTGCTGGTAGCCGAGGGAGATCTCCAGATGCATGACGTTTTCGCCATGGCATTGGAAACGGAAGTGACCGGGCTCGATCACCCCGGCGTGCACCGGGCCGACCGCCACCTCGTGCACCTCGTCGCCGGTCACCTGATAGTAGTCCATCACCCCCGGAACCGGATGCTGGCCGGCCGGCCGCCCCCAGGGGTCGCCCCCTTGCCAGGGGAGATGAAAGCGCACCGGCTTGAACCAGGGGTGCCCCTCCGGGCGCACCCCGTACTGCTCGGCCAACTCCCGCTCGAACAGGTGCAGCTGCGGGCAGGCCACGGTCAGCGACGGAAAGCTGTCGCCAATGCGGGTGCGCAGCGGCACCAGGACCCCCTGCCAGTCGCGCGCCAGCAGCGCAAAGAGCTCCAGCCCCTGCTCGCCGGGGGCGGCGAAAGCGGTGGCCACCCGCCCCCCGGCCGCCACTTCGGCCAGCAGCCGGTCGGCATACTCATCATACGGCAGCAGCGGCAGGTCGGCTAACCGGATCGTGCCGCCGTTCACCAGCAGCGGTCCGTCCCCCGCCGCAACCCGTCTCTCCTTCACCGCCTGCGGTCGCGCGTTCATACCGCCACCTCCAACAAGGACGCCGCCTCCTGCAGGAACTGGCGCAGCGGCTCGGGGAGAAACAGCCCGAGACCGAGGACCAGCAGCAGCAGCAGCAAAGGGGGGCCGACCATCAGCAGCGAGTCGCGGTAACCGGAATCGACCATCCCGGCCGGCTCCTCCCCTTGGGTCATCGCCAGCACCGTCGACCCCATGCCGACAAAGACCACCGCCAGCAGCAGCAGAAAGAGGCCGGCCAGCCAGGGGTGGCCGGCACCGAAGATCCCCCGCAGGATGGTGAACTCGGAGAGGAAGGGGCCGAAGGGGGGGGTGCCGGTGATCGCCAGAAATCCGGCCAGGAACAGACCGGCGGAGACCGGTACCCGGACCAGGGCGCCGCGCACCTCCCCCAGGTACTTGCTCGAGTAGGCGCGCTGGATATTGCCGACGGCGAGAAACAGCACCCCCTTGGTCAGGGCGTTGTTCACCAGGTGAAACATCGCGCCGAAGGTGGCCAGGCCACCGATCCCCACCCCGATGGCCAAAATCCCCATGTGCTCGACACTGGAGTAGGCGAGCAGACGCTTGACATCGGGCTGGCGGATCATGAAAACCGCCGCCAGAGCCAGGGAAAAGACGCCGAGACCGATGAGCGACTGGCGGGCCAGGGCCAGATCGCCGGCCGCCGCCATCACCTGCACCCCACGCAAAATGGCGAGAAAGGCGACGCTGGTCAGACCGCCGGCAAGCAGCGCCCCGACCAGCCCCGGCGCTTCACCATAGGCATCGGGCTTCCAGCTGTGCAGGGGAGCCAGTCCCATTTTGGCGCCGAAGCCGACCAGCAGGAAGACAAAGCCGGCCTGCAGCCAGGGGCGGGAGAAGCCGGGGGCGCCGGCCAGCAGATCATCGAGCTGCAGGCTGACCTGTTCGCCGCCGTGCAAGGCGGCATAGGCGACGAAGAGAATGCCGAGCATCGCCAGGGCGATCCCCACCGAGCAGAGCAGCAGGTATTTCCAGGTCGCCTCGATGGAGCGGCGGTTGCGGTTGAAGTAGATGAGCGGGGCGCTGGCCAGAGTCGTGGTCTCCACCGCCAGCCAGAGCAGCCCCAAATGCCGGGCCAGGGCAGCCAGCGTCAGGGCCGAAAGAAAGATCAGCAGACAGGGGACGATCACCCGATTGCCACGATCGAGACGGAAGCGCAGGTAACCGACGGCGTAGATGGAGCAGCAGAGGAAAAGGAGACTGGAGACGCCGAGGACCAGCAGCCCCAGCGCATCGGCGGCAATCCAGCTCCCGGCCGGCCGCGGCGGTTCGGCAAACAGCCGGATGGTCAGCAGCAGGTGGAGCGTGCCGGCCAGCGGCAGCAGCCAGGAGCGTCCCCGGTCCCAGGGGAGGGGCCAGGAGAGGACGGCCAGAGCCAGGGGAAAAAGGATGAGCGCAGCGATGGTCATATCATTCCCTCAGGGAGGAGAGGCGTTCGGTGTTCAGAGTCGAGAATTCGCGATTGATCTGGTGCATCACGATCCCCATGATGAAAACGGCCACCAGCAGGTCGAGGAGGACCCCGGCTTCGACCATCAGCGGCATCGCCGTGGTGAGCAGGACGCCGAAGACGAAGATGCCATTTTCAAAGACCAGGTAGCCGAGGACCTGGGTGATCGCCTTGCGACGGGTGATCAGCAGCAAAAAGCCGGTCGCCAGGGTCGCCAGGGCGGTCGGGATGAACAGGGTGCCGCGGTGCTCCGCCACCAGCGGCAGCGAGTCGGCAAAGATAAAGGCGGCAGCCGTGCTCAGCGCCCCCAGTAGCAGGGTCGGGACATAGCCGATCAGCGGCTCGATCTCGCGGCGGATGCGCACTTCGCTGATGGCGCGAAACAGCAGCCAGGGGATGAAGATCCCCTTGAAGGCGAAGGCGCCGGCGGCCAGCCCCAGGGCGTGGGGCGTCAGCCCGTTGACCGTCAGCGGCAGCAGAGCCAGGATCGCTCCCTGCAGGGCCACCGCCCGAATGCAGGCTCCCAGGCGGGAGCTGCCGAGGGTGAAGAAATTGAGCAGGATGACGATCAGCAGCAGCGTGTTGTTGATTTCAGGCATCGTCTTAAAAGCCTTTAAAAATAGGTCTTATTGGTCCCATTCGCCCGATTGGACCTATCGCAGCACCAGCACCATGGCAAAGGCGGCGATCAGGGAAGTGCCGATGAGCATCTGCGGTATGCGCAGCAGGCGCAGGCGGGCCATCACCGACTCGACGATGCCGATAAGGACCGCCAGCAGCAGCATGGCGATCACGAACAGGGCCGTATCGGCCAGCAGGCTACCGGTGCGCCAGGGGAGAACCAGGCCGACCAGCAAAGAGCCGAGCACGAACAGCTTCATCGCCGCCCCGTACAGGACCAGGCCGAACAGCGGACCGCCATGGTCGAGAACCATCACCTCATGCACCATGGTCAGCTCCAGATGGGTATTCGGGTCGTCGAAGGGGATGCGCGAGTTCTCCACCAGCAGCACCACCAGCAGGGCGACCAGGATCAACCCCAGGGGGGCTCCTCCGGTCGGCCATTGACCGGCCAGCGCCGGGCCGAGCATGCCGTTGAGGGAGAAGGAACCGGTGAGGCGGGCGAGGACGATCAGGGCAAAAAAGACCGTCGGTTCGGCCAGACAGGAGTAGGTCACTTCCCGCGCCGCCCCCATCCCCTCGAAACTCGAGCCGGTGTCCAGAGCGGCGGCGGCGGTAAAGAACCGGGCCAGGCCGAACAGGTAGACGAACAGGATCAGATCGCCGGTGAAGGCCAAAGGGGCGGCCAGAGCGCCGAAGGGGATCAGCAAAGACGCCACCACCGGCACCACCAGGGCGACCACCGGGCCGGCGATGAAGACCCAGGTGGTGGTGCGGCTGAGGACAAACCCCTTGCGCAGCAGCTTGAGAATATCGAAATACGGCTGCAGGAAGGGGGCGCCGACCCGACCGGCAAAGCAGGCCTTGGTCTTGCCGATCACTCCGAGCAGCAGTGGCGACAGGAGAAAGAGCAGAAGCAGGTGCAAGATGGCGGCGGCAATCATCGGTTCAGCCTCGCAGCAGCAGGAAGATGAGCAGGGAGCAGAGGGTCAGGGCGACATAGAGCAGGTAGAGGCCGCCGCTGCCATTCTGGATTCGGGCGCGCAGCCAGGTACAGGCGCGGGCGCCACCCCCGACCAATGGGAGGAGCAGGCGATCGAGAATGGCGTCGGGGGTATGGCTGGCAAACGATGCCGATGCCGGCAGCACCCCCTCGGCTCGCCCGCCGTGCCGCTCGGGGCGCAATCCCCAGCGAAACAGATCGACCAGCAGGGCGGCGAAGGACGAGGGGGTGTACTGCATGCGGGAGTTCGGCAGCGCATAGCCGCACCCCCAGGTATCCGCCGCTGACGCTTGCCGGCGCGCCCGGCGCCGCCACAGCCAAAGGAGGGCGGCGAGGACGAGCAGAAGCCAGGCGACGAAAGTCAGCGGCCAGGGGGGAGCGACGGCCAGCAGGCCGCCGGCAGCTTCCACCCCCCAGTTCTGGGCGGCACGCTCCAGCAGGGGGAAGACGCTGGCGGGGAACAGCCCGATCCCGGCGCAGGCAGCCAGCAACAGCAGCATCGGCCAGCGCATGCTGGCCGGAGCCTCCCGCGCTTCGGCGGCTTGGGCGGAGCGCGCCGCACCGAGGAAAAGGGCGCCGAACACCTTGACAAAACAGGCCAGGGCCAGAGCACCGATCAGGGCGAGGGTCGGAGCGACGACGGCCGCCAGGCTCAGGGCGCGCTCCCCGTGGAGTGAATGCAGAGCCCCCAGATAGACCAGCCATTCGCTGATGAACCCGTTGAGGGGGGGGAGGCCACTGATCGCCACCGCCCCGCCGAAAAAGCAGATGCCGGTCACCGGCAGGCGCCGCAAAAGACCGCCGGCGCCGCCAATCTGGCGACTACCGGTGGCCTGGATGACCGAACCGGCGCCGAGGAACAGCAGCGACTTGAACAGCCCGTGGTTGACCACGTGCAGCAGCGCCCCCGCCAACCCGAGCAGGGCCAGCGCCGGCAGGCCGTGACTGCGGCCGAGGAGGGCCAGACCGAGGCCGAGGGCGATGATGCCGATATTCTCCACGCTGTGATAGGCGAGCAGGCGCTTGAGATCGTGCTGGGCGATGGCGAAGGCGACCCCCAGCACCCCGGAGACGGCCCCCAGGGTGAGCAGGGTCCATCCCCACCAGGGGGGGATCTCGGCGAAAAAGCCGGTGAGGCGCACCAGCCCATAGATGCCGGTTTTGATCATGACCCCCGACAGCAGCGCCGAGACGTGGCTGGGAGCGGCGGCGTGGGCGCCGGGGAGCCAGACGTGCAGGGGGATCAGGCCGGCCTTGAGGCCGAACCCGAAAAGCGCCAGGAGAAAGATGCCGGCTGCCGAGCCGGTGGCGGCCAGCGCTCCGGGATAAGGGAAATCGAGACTGCCGCTCGCCTCGCCCAGGAGGATGAACATGGCGAGCAGGGCCAGGGTACCGGTGTGGGTCGCCACCAGGTAGAGAAAACCGGCCCGGCGCGCTTCCTCTTTTTTCTCCTCCGTGGTGATCAGAAAATAGCCGGCCAGGGCCATGATTTCCCAGGCGACAAGAAACAGCAGGCTGCTGGCGGCGGTCAGCACCAACGTCAGAGCGGCGACGATGACGCCGTAGAACAGGCGCAGGCGACGGCCGGTGCCGGGGTTGAGCCGCTCGGGCCAGTAACCGAGGGCGTAGACGGCGCCAAGAAGAGCGATGACATAGACCGGCAGCAGGAACAGGGCGGCAATGGTATCGAGACAGAGGGCGAAGTTCCCCCCCGGCACCCCCCAGGGATAGCTAAAGAGGAGCGGCGCCGGGGCCAGAACCACGCCGACGGCCGCGGCCAGGCCAAGGGTCGATCCGCCGACGACCATCGCCAGGGCCAGGCGCTCACCGGCGACCGACCCTCGGGGCAGCAGCAAGCCGGGGACGCCGGAGAAGAACAGCGACAAGGTGGCGACGAGGAAGGCGGCGGTTACCATGACCACCCCCGGTGGGCCAGAACCGACCAGGTCAGAAGCACGGCGCAGGTCACGAAGATGTAGAACAGATAGAGATGCACTTTGCCCTGCTGGATAAATCGGAGCCGTTGGCAGCGCTCGGCAACGCTCCGAAAGGCCGGCAGAAAGATTGAGCTCAGCACCGGGTCGGGCGCCTCCTGCGACCACGACGCCGGCGGCGGGAACAGCCCGGCCGGCGGGCCGCCGGCCGGATGCGGCCGAAGCGGCACCGGAAACAGCTGCTTCTGGGCGAGCTCGGCGTAGCCTCCGGCGGTGTACTGCATGCGACTGCTGGCGGCCGGGTAGCCGCAGCCCCAGGTGGCGACGGTCGCCGCCGGGCGCCACTTGCGCCCCCAGCGACCCACCAGCAGGAGGGACAAAACGAGAAGCAGGAGGAGGACGGCGGCCAGACGACCGATCGGTCCGATGACCGGAGCGACCGCCGGCAACGGGCCAACCCCTGCGGCCAGCAGCATCCGGGCCGGCCGCAGGATCAGCTCAAGAAC
>JACZKF010000007.1 GCA_014860175.1 Desulfuromonadales bacterium
GTATAAGGGTCTTCCTTCACTTTCTTTTCCCAGGCGGCGCGTCGCTCCTCCGGAGTGAGCAGCGGCTTGCGTTCCTCGCCCGGCATCTCGATGTTGCCGTGCATGGTCCGGCTGCTTTTTTCCAGCAGCAGTTTGGCCTCCGCCCGCTCCCGTCGAATCTCCTCGAGGTTGAGCGACTGCAGGGTGTTTTCCTGCTTCTGCCGGGCCGTGGCGGCATCGGCGGCGATCTGGCGAAAATCGGTGCTGACCGCTATTCGCTGCTGACTGCGGCTTTTGATCAGCGACAGGTCGGTATTGGCCAGCCCGGTCCAGGGTTCGAAACGGGTCGAGGCAACCGAGTCCCAAGGGAGCGAGTAGTCGAGGTACTGTTCACCGCTTTTGAGATGGCCGAGCCGGTCCGGCAGCACGATATCCGGGACCACGCCACGGTACTGGGTCGATTCGCCGCTCACCCGATAGAACTTCTGAGTCGTCAGCTTGAGGGCGCCGAGAGGTTTGTACTGGTCCATGTTGCGGAAAGGGACCGAGCGGTCGAGGTCGATGATCGCCTGGACCGTCCCCTTGCCGTGGGTATGTTCGCTGCCAATGATGATCGCCCGGCCGTAATCCTGCAGGGCGCCGGCCAGGATCTCCGAAGCCGAGGCGCTGAACTGGTTGACCAGAACCACCAGCGGGCCGCTGTAATGAATGGCGGCATCGTCATCGGCCAGCACCTGGATCCGGCCGTCGCCGCTTTTGACCTGCACCACCGGCCCGCTCTTGAAGAAGAGCCCGGCGATCGACACCGCGTCGGTCAGCGCTCCCCCCCCGTTGTCGCGCAGGTCGAGGATCAGGCCGTCGGTGTTCTTTGCCTTGAGCTGGCGCAGCTCCGCTTTCACGTCGTCGGTGGAGTTGCGGCCGGTGCCACCGTCGCGAGGACTCTTGAAGTCGCGGTAGAAGGTCGGGATATGGATGTAGCCGAAGGAGCGACCGCCGTTGGGAGAGGTGATCACCGACGATTTGACGAACGACTCCTCGATCTGCACCACATCACGGATGATCGGAATCACCAGCGAGGCGCCATCGGCCTTCTTCACCGTCAGGCGCACTTCGGTCCCCTTCTTGCCGCGAATCAAGCTGACCGCGTCGCGAATCCGGGTGTCGGTGATATCGACCGGATCGCCCGTCTTCTCCGCCACCTTGAGGATGACGTCCTCCGGTTGCAGCTGCCCCTGCAGGTAGGCCGGGCTGCCAGGGATGATCGCCACCACCTTGATGAACCCATCCTCTTCCTTGAGGGTGGCGCCGATCCCTTCGAGGGAGCCGCTCATGCCGATGTCGAAATCCTCTTTCTGCATCGGCGGCAGGTAGTTGGTGTGGGGATCGTGGGCCCGGGTGACGGCGTTGAAATAACGGTCGTAATAGTCCTGGTCCTTCTCCTCCAGCATCCGGGTGAAGAAATCCTCGAAGGTCTTGCCGACCTTTTCCCGGGCGATCTGCAGCCGCTCGGCCGAGCTGCTCTTCTTGCCGGAGGTAGCCTCGTCCTCCTCAAGGTTCAGATAGCGGGTAAGCACCTGGAAAGTGATGATCTGCCGCCAGCGCTCGCGCAATTCCTGGGGGGTGGCGGAAAACTCGAATTTTTCCGGATCGGCCTGGAATTTTTCCTGCCGGTTGAGATCGACCGGGCCGGCGACCAGGGTGCGCACCATCTCCCGGACTTCGGCTACCCGCTCCCGAACCAGCGCGGCGCTAACCACCGGGAGATCGAACACCCCGCGGTGAAGCTCTTCGTCGATGCGGGTGGCATAGGCCTGCAGGGTGACCACATCTTTCTTGAGCAGGAAGCGCTTCTGGAAGTCGAGCTGCTTCAGGTAGAGATCGAAGGCGGCCTGGGAGAAGGTGTCATCGAGCTCCTTGGGGCTGAAGTGGTTGGTCGACAACTGCTGGCGCAGCAGATAGCTGAGCAGTTTGGATTTGTGCGGATCGGTCTCGGCGGGGGCCTGCAGCGCCAGGGAGGGGGTCGCGAGCAGTCCGATAGTCAGCAGGGCGATCAGTTTTCGGCTTATCCAAGTCATCATAGTCTGGCGGCCGAGAGATCCGGCCTTCCTTCTCCTTGGTGGATTGCGGTGCATGGGGCAGATTTCTGCGGAAATCACCGTAGACATCCTAACATAAGAATCGCCGTTGAGGTCAAGGGGCACCCCCTTAATTTACCCAAACGCCGTCCGGGTATTCCGCGGCAGGCCACTGGTGAATCGGTCGTTTGCCGGTAAACTGGTGGAATTCAAGACGCCCCGGTTTCCTTTCCTGCCCAGGAGGGAGAGATGCCCCTGCACCTGCCCCCATCGGTAAAAAACTGGACCTCGCTGGCCGGCGCCATGATCGCCCTGGTCAGCCTGTTCATGGCCATCTTCCTGTTCGTCGTCACCGCCTTGCTCGGGGCGCAGGCGGCCTATCTCGGCCTGGTGGTCTTTATTCTCCTCCCCTCGGTCATGATCCTGGGGCTGCTGCTGATCCCCATCGGCATGTTCCTCAAGGTCCGCCGCGAGCGCCAGGAGGGGAGCCGCCCCGAGACAGGATGGCCGCGCATCGACCTCAACGAGCCGCACCATCGCCATGCCGCCTTCATCTTCGTCATTGGCACCGCCGTGCTGCTGCTGGTCTCCGCCGTCGGCAGCTACGAGGCGTTTCACTTCACCGAGTCGGTCCCGTTCTGCGGCACCTTGTGCCACACGGTGATGGAGCCGGAGTACGTCGCCCACCAGGAATCGCCCCACGCCCGGGTGGCCTGCGTCGGCTGCCATGTCGGGCCGGGGGTCGACTGGTACGTGCGCAGCAAGCTCTCCGGCATGTACCAGGTCTATGCCGTGCTCGCCAACGTCTACCCGCGACCGATCCCGACCCCCATCGAAAACCTGCGACCGGCGCGAGATGTCTGCGAGCAATGCCACTGGCCGCAGAAGTTCTACGCCTATACCTACCGGACGGAAAGTCATTTTCTGGCCGATGAGGCCAACACCCGCTGGGACATCGGGTTGACGATGAAGGTCGGGGCTCCCCATGCGGCGGTCGGTTTCGAGGAGGGGATCCACTGGCACATCAATCCGCAGGTGCAGATCGACTATCACGCCTTGGACGAGAGGCGGGAGGAGATCAACTGGGTCCGTTACACCAATCTGGAGACCGGGGAGGTGAAGATCTACCGCAATCCGGCCTATCCTCAAGCCGAGGAGGAGCCGGGCGAGACCCGCACCATGGACTGCATCGACTGCCACAACCGCCCCTCGCACCGCTACCTGCCGCCGAGCCACTTCATCAATCAGGCGATGGCCCGGGGGGAGATTCCGGCCGGCCTGCCGTGGATCAAGGCGGTTGCCGTGCCGCTGTGCGGGGAGGAGTACGAGAGCCTGGAAGAGGCGAATGCGGCGCTGCGGCAGGGGATCACCGACTTTTATCAGGAAAATCATCCACAGCTCCTGGTGCAGCGGGCAGCCGAGATCGAGGCGGCGGTCACCGGGTTGCAGGAGGTCTACCGGAGAAACGTCTTCCCCTACATGCGGGCGCGCTGGAGCGCCTATCCGGAGCATATTGGCCATCTCGTCTTCAACGGCTGCTTCCGCTGCCACATCGAAGGGTTCGCCACCGAGGCCGGCGAGCCGATCCAGACCGACTGCGCCATCTGCCACCTGATCAGCAGCCAGGGGACGGCCGGTCAGGTGGAGACGGCTCCCCTCGGCGAGACGCTGCAGTTTCGCCATCCGACCGACGTCGGCGAGGCGTGGCGGGAGGTCCCCTGCGCCGATTGCCATGACGGGCTCCTCCCCTGAGGCCGCTGCCCCCCTTCAGCCGGCCCGCAGCGCCTCGACGATCTCCATCCGGGCCGCCCGCAGCGACGGCAGCAGGCCGCCGGCCAGCCCCATGACCAGGGCGAAGGCGAGCGACTGCAGGGCGATGCCGACGGTGAGATCGAAGCCGAAGGCGAGTTCGGCAAAGGTCTGCCAGTTCATGGTCGAGAGGGTGAGGAGCTGCAGGGCGGCGGCCGGGACCAGGCCGACAACTCCCCCAAGCAATCCCAGCAACAGCGATTCACTGAGAAAAGCGGCGAGGATGGCTGACCGGCGAAAGCCGAGGGCGCGCAGGGTGCCGATCTCGACGGTGCGGCCAGCAACGGCGGCATACATGGTGATCATCGCCCCCAGCACCGCCCCGAGGGAGAAGACGACGGTCAGGGTGAGGCCGAGAATGCGCAGGAAGGTGGCAAGAGTCTCCGACTGGTCGGCGTAGAAACGGATCTCCCCCTTCGCCTCCAGCGGCAGGCGGGGGTCGTCGGCCAGGCGCTGCTGCAGGAGGGGGAGTTCGGCCGGATCGCGCAGGCGCAGCAGCAACGAGGAAAAGACGCTGCGGCGAAAGGACTGCATCAGCTGTTCGCCATCCCCCCAGATTTCCGAACTGAAGGCGGTGCGCCCCGACTCCAGGACGCCGACGATGGCCCACTCCCGCCCGGCGAAGCGCAGCGATTGGCCGAATTCGGCGCCGGCGAAGCGCTCGGCGATGCTGCGGCCGACGGCGATTTCGGCCGCCCCCGGGCGCGGCAGCCGCCCCTGGGCCAGGCTGACCTGCGGCCGCAGCGGCAGCGAGTTGGCATCGATGCCGCGGACCATCACGTGCGCCGGTTGACCGTCTCTGCGCTTGGGCAAGTTGACCAGCACCACCAGCTCCCGGGCCGCCAGCGGCCGCCCGTCGGCGCCGGTCGCCACCTGCGGCAGGTTGCTCACCGTCGCCGCCTGTCCCAACCAGG
>JACZKF010000616.1 GCA_014860175.1 Desulfuromonadales bacterium
TGGTAGCGTAGGTGGTGTCGGTGAGAAGTGCCTGTTCCAGGGTCAGGCGGGCCGGTTCCAACTCCCCGCGTTGGGCGTAGAGCGCGGCCAGATTGTTGTAAGCCTCGGGATCGGTTGGGTATTTCTTGATCAGCGCCTGAAAAAGTTCGACCGCCGCTTCCGTATCCCCGTCCAGGATCAGCCGGCCCCCCTCGGCGATCTGCTGCTGCAGATCCGGCTCGGCGGCCTCCCCGCTTGGGCCGGGATCCCCCACCGCCAGCAGCATTATCAGGGTCATCCCGAGCAGAGCCCCGACCAGTAGGCCGGCAGCCAGCCATCGCCAGTAGGAGGCGGCGGTTCGGCCCAGGGAAAGTCGGTTTTTTGGCAACGGCAAGTCTCCAGCGGCGCGAGTTGCAAGGGGTCATCGAGGGAAGCCAGCGGTAAACCGAAAGCTTGAGGCAAGGGAGACCTTACCCGAGAGCTTCTTCCTGGCCAAGCGACCACAGTATAAGACCACGGCGGCCCGATTTTCAACCATTAAATCCCCCGGATTAGGGGGAAAAGCAGCGGAAAAACGGTCGCTTTTCGCCCGCTAAAAGCTCTTTCGATCCAACCCCCGGTACTGGATCGCCTCGGCCAGGTGCTCCTGACCGATATTCTCCACCCCGGCCAGATCGGCAATGGTCCGAGCCACCTTCAGAATGCGCGTGTAGCTGCGGGCCGAGAGGCCAAGGCGGTCGGTGACCGCCTCCAGCAGCCGCTGCCCGGCACTGTCAAGAACGCAAAATTTGCGGATATGGCGGGATTGCATGCCGGCGTTGCAGTGGATGCCATAACGGGCCAGGCGCTGGCGCTGGATGATCCGGGCCCGGTCGACCCGTTCGCGTATCGCGGAACTCGGTTCCCCATCCACCGGGTCGGCAAGATCGCGATGGGGCACCCGCGGCACCTCCACATGCAGGTCGATGCGGTCAAGCAGGGGGCCGGAAATGCGGGTGCGGTAGCGCTGGGTCAGCGGCGGTGTGCAGCTGCAGGCGTGCTGGGGGTCGCCCAGGTAGCCGCAGGGGCAGGGGTTCATCGCCGCCACCAGCATGAAGCTGGCCGGGTAGGTGAGACTCGAGGCGGCTCGGCTGATGGTGACTTGGCCGTCTTCCAGCGGCTGGCGCAGCATCTCCAGCACGTTTTTCTTGAATTCGGGGAGTTCGTCGAGAAACAGCACCCCGTTGTGAGCCAGCGAGACCTCTCCCGGACGGGGGACACTGCCGCCGCCGATCAGGCCGGCATCGGAGATGGTGTGATGGGGGGAGCGAAAGGGGCGGGTGGCGATCATCGCCTGTTGTCGGCAGAGCAGGCCGACGATGGAGTGCAGTTTGGTGGTCTCCAGCGCCTCCTCAAAGCACTGGGCCGGCAAAATAGTCGGCAGACGTCGGGCCAGCATGGTTTTGCCGCTTCCCGGAGGGCCGACCAGCAAGAGGTTATGAGCGCCGGCGGCAGCCACTTCAAGTGCCCGTTTGACGTGCTCCTGGCCGCGAACCTCGGCGAAGTCTTCGCCGTGAACAGCCGCCTGCTGAAACAGGGTCCGGGCATCGACCTTGCAGCGCTCCAGCTCCTTCTCACCATTGAGGAAGGCGACCACTTCCCCGAGGTCCCGAAGGCCGAAGACCGGCAGCGCCTCGACGATGGCCCCTTCGGCAGCGTTTTCCTCCGGCAGCAGCAGGCCGGCTACATCCCAGTTGCGGGCAGCCATCGCCACCGGCAGGGCACCGCGCACCGGCTTTATCTTCCCGTCGAGCGAGAGCTCCCCCATCACCACGTAGCGTCCCGGCCGCTTCTGTCGCAGCACCCCGGTGGCCGTGAGCAGTCCCACCGCCATCGGCAGATCGAAGGCGGTGCCGTCCTTGCGCACGTCCGCCGGAGCGAGATTGATGGTGATGCGGCGGGGGGGGAATTCGTAGCCAGAGTTCTTGATCGCCGACTTGACCCGGTCTTTGGCCTCTTTCACCGCACCGTCCGGCAGGCCGACGGTGGAGAACTGGGGCAACCCCTGAGCGATGTCGACTTCCACTTCAACCGGGTAGGCGTCAATCCCGATCAACGCCCCGGACAGCACTTTGGCCAACATGGAAGCCCCTCCCTCAATTAAAAATAACTAAAACAGTGGCCCATGGTACAGAAAAGGCCCCGGCCGGGCAAGCAACTTTCGCCTGCACGGGGCGGGGCCCGAGTTTTGAGGGGGGATGTGGGCGTGCTAGATATCTTCCAGGTACTTCTCGGCCATGATCGCCGCCACCGCTCCGTCTCCCACGGCGGTGGCAATCTGCTTGAGGATTTTCTTGCGCACGTCGCCGGCGGCAAACACCCCCGGCATCGAGGTGCGGCACTCGGCGTCGGTGAGAATATACCCCTCGGCATCGAGTTGGAGGATATCGGCCAGGAAGTGGGCCTTGGGGGTAACACCGATAGCCACGAACAGCCCCTGTACCTCCAAGCTTCTTTTCGTCCCATCCTGAAGATGACGCACTTCAATCGCCTTGAGGCCTGCGGCGTCCCCCTCGGTCCGTTCCACCAAGGTGTGCCAGACGGTTTCGATCTTTTCGTTGGCCGCCACCCGGTCTTGCAGAATGCGGGTCGCCCGCAGCTGATCCCGGCGGTGAATGAGGTAAACCTTGCTGGCGAAGCGGGTCAGGAACAGGGCCTCCTCGGCCGCGGTGTCGCCGCCCCCGACCACCGCCACCGGCACGTTGCGGAAAAAAGCACCATCGCAAGTGGCACAGTAGGAGACGCCGCGGCCGGTCAACTCCTTTTCGCCGGGGATCCCGAGTTTGCGCGGCTCGGCGCCGGTGGTGATGATGACGGTGCGGCCACGCACCTCCTGGCCATCGACGATCACCACTTTTTCCTCCCCTTCGTCGATCAGGTTTTCCACCTCGGCATAGCGCACCTGCAGGCCGAACTCCTGGCAATGCTCCTGGAACCGCAACATCAGGTCGGGACCGTCGATCCCCCCGGGGAATCCGGGGTAGTTCTCCACTTTGGTGGTGGTCATCACCTGCCCCCCCATGAGCATCCGTTCGAGCAGCAAAGTATCGAGTTTGGCCCGGGAGGCGTAGAGGCCAGCGGTCAGGCCTGCCGGGCCGCCACCGATGATGATCACATCATGGACAGGTGAAGACATGCATATCTCCTTAGGGGAATCATATGAAAAACGAAATATACCCCCTCCTCTTCTCTTTTGCAACCGGGTAAGATTCCTCCACAGGGGTTGACCTTGCCATCGCCGACTGACTAGAATGCAGTCAGCTCACAAGGAAGGAGTCCGGATGGACGGAGAAAATCTGGACCGTCGTATCGGCCGCCGTATCGGCTTCGCCATTGTCCTGACCGCCGTCACCCTGGTCGCCGAGGTGTTCGGCGGCCTATGGACCAACTCCCTGGCTCTGCTGTCGGACGCGGCCCATGTCTTCATGGATCTGTTCGCCCTGATCCTGTCGCTGACCGCCATCCGCCTGGCTTCGCGCCCGGCCACCGATCGCCGCACCTACGGCTGGCACCGGGCGGAGATCTTCGCTTCTCTGATCAACGGCACCACTTTGCTGCTGATCGCCTTCGGCATTCTGCATGAGGCCTACGACCGCTTCCTGCATCCGCAGGAAGTCAAGGCCTTCGAGATGTTCAGCATCGCCATCGTCGGTCTGGTGATGAACCTGCTCGCCGCCAGCCTTCTGCACCAGCACTCCCATGACGACCTCAACGTGCGCAGCGCTTTCCTGCATGTCCTGGGCGATGCCATGGCGTCGGTGGGGGTGATCATCGGCGGGATCATCATGCACTTCACCGGCTGGTACGCCCTCGATGCGGTGGTCTCGGCCCTGATCGTTCTGATCATCGCCTGGGGGGCCCTGCGCATCCTGCGCGAGGCGGGGCATATCCTGCTCGAGGGGGTGCCGCGCCATGTCAATCTTCAGGAGCTGGTCGGCAAGCTCCGGCAGGTCAAGGGGGTGAACGACATTCACCACCTGCACATCTGGTCGATCTGCTCCCATATCTCCGCCCTGTCGGCCCACATCGATATCGAACCCGAGTACCGTCTGGGCCAGGGGGAGATCGTCGGCGAAATCGAACAGCTGCTCGAGACGGAATACCATATCACCCACACCACCTTGCAGGTGGAGTGTTCGAGCTGTCTGACCGGCCCGGTGATCCAGCAGCTCACGCACCGCCAGCGCCGTTCCGGGCTCTGCTCGCACGGCCATCCCGGGGACGATCACAATCATGGCCACTAGCCCCATGCGACGGCTGAGTCTGTTTTTGCTCTGGAGCTGCGTTTTTCTGGCGCTGCTGGTCGCCCTCGACCAGCTGCTGCTGCGCCTCGACTTCAAAAGCCCGCCTTTGCGGGCCGTCCAGACGTTCCATCACGATTTTCGCAGCCGCCTGTTGGGGCTACCGAGCAAGGCCGACTCCCCGCCGCCGGCAGCCGAGCGCCAGCGGCCGAGCGCCAGCGACCAGCCGCCTGCCCCGGGGGCGCCGCCGCTACCCGGTTACGTCTATGTCGATGAGTCTGGGGACCTGCAGTTTGTCGACACTCTCCAGGAAGTTCCCCGCCGCTACCGGGGGGAGGCCCGTCCCCTGCAGCCGTAACAGGCTTCCGCCCCCTCTTGCCTTGTGGCAGGCGCTAGTTCCAGGGCTCAGGTGAGCTGGCCGTAAATTTCCGGCCGGCGGTCGTGATAGCAGGGGATCTGGCGGCGAAAAGCTTCCATCTCCGCAAAGTCGAAAAGGGCGGTCAGCTCCGTCTCCCTCTCCCCCCCCTCGGCCAGCACCTCACCGCGCGGGTCGAGCAGCAGACTCATCCCGAAAAAATCGAGTTTCCCCTGGACGCCGCAGCAATTGGCGGCCGCCACGAACAGCTGGTTCTCGATCGCCCGGGCTCGCAGCAGGGTGCGCCAGTGTTCCTGTCGGGGCTTTGGCCATTCCGCCGGCAGGCAGAGAATCTCCGCCCCTTGCAGGGCCAGCTTGCGGAACAGTTCGGGGAAGCGCAAATCGTAGCAGATGGCGACCCCGAGCCGCCCCACCGAGGTGTCGGCGACCAGCAGCTGGTTGCCGGCCGTCAGGTAGCGATCCTCCCCCATGCTGGAGAAGAGGTGAAGTTTGCGGTAGGAGCCGACCACCTCCCCCCGATCGACCACATAAGCGGTGTTGTAAATGGCGCTCCCGGCCTTCTCCGCCAGGCTGCCGACGGTCACCATCTCCAGTTCGGCGGTCACCTTCTGCAGCGCCAGCAAAACCCGCGGGGTCTCCTCCGCCAGTTCGGCCAGCTGCTTGTAGTCATAACCGGTGCTCCACATCTCCGGCAGCACCGCCAGTTGGGCGTCCTGCTGGCGGACTCGTCTCAAGGCGGCGAGCACCCGTTCCAGATTGTCATCCACTTCACCAAGGGTGATGTTTAACTGGACGGCGGCAGCACAGACTTTCTTTTCCATCTCGATCCCCGGTATAAAATAATGTTTGATATTTCCAGGCAACTGTTTAGGGCAGTTTCGAGCCCGAATTATACTGGAACTTGCAGGGAGTCACAAGGGTTCAGGAAACACCGGATTTCCTTGACCCTCAAAGGGAAGCATGCTAGAAAGTTGAGGCGTTTTACCCAGATGCTTGGCGTGCCCCAATGATCAAACACCTTGTCGGCCGCCTCTGGGTAAATGTTTCGTTGCCAATCAAAATCTCTTACGTTGGTCCTGACCTTGGAGGTACTGGGAGGCCATGCCGGCCAAATTCGCCACCTTTTTCATCATGCTGCTGTTCTGGGTCGTCCTTTCCGGGATGTTCGATGGCTTCCATCTGACGCTAGGGGTGATCTCCTGTGCACTGGTGGCCCATTTCAGCCATCGGCTGCTTTTCCCTGATGGAAAGATCGGCCCCTGGGCGCGCGACGTAAGCCGCCTGACTCTCTATCTCCCCTTCCTGTTCAAAGAAATCGTGGTCGCCAATCTTCAGGTGGCGCGCATCGTCCTGCACCCCCGCATGCTCGACCTGATCGATCCGCGCCTGGTCAGTTTCAAGACCCGGTTGAAGCGCCCCCTCTCCCGGGTGACTTTCGGCCAATCGATCACCTTGACCCCCGCCACCATCACCGTCAGCATCGACGACGACGTGTTCACCGTTTACAGCCTGACCCGCAGCGCTGCCGAATCGCTCCCTGGGGAGATGGAGAAGCGGGTCGCTGCGGCCCTGGAGGAGCAGCCATGATGAACCACCTGTTCCTCGGGGCCGGCATCTTTCTGGTGCTGCTGATGCTGCTCACTCTGGTGCGGGCGGCCGGTGGGCCGACGGTCCTTGACCGCATTCTCGGCGGCAATGTCATCGGTACCAAGACGACGGTGCTGCTGCTGTTGATCGGTTTGCTGTACGACAATATCGGAATGTTCGTCGATATCGCCCTGGCCTATGCCCTGCTCAACTTCATCGCTACCCTGGGGGCGACCAAATATTTCCTGCGCCGAAAAAGCGTGCACCTGGAGAACGAAGGGTAACCTCGGGAGCTTTCCTCATGGCCGTCACCGCCGCGATCTTCATCGTCCTCGGACTCTTTTTCTTCCTGGTCGGAACTGTCGGCATCCTGCGCCTGCCCGATTTCTACACCCGGCTGCAGGCGGCCGGCAAATGTGACTCCCTGGCGGCGGTGCTGGTGCTGGTCGGGGTGGTCATCTACGTTCTGAGCGATTTCTCCCTGGCCAACCTGCTGGTCGGCATCAAAATCCTGGCGATCGCCGGTTTCATTTTCATCGCCAGTCCGACGGCGACCCACGCCATCACCGCGGCAGCGCTGGTGGTCGGGGTCGAGCCGTGGAAAAAGGAGAAAAAAGGCCGATGATCTGGCAACTCGACCTACTCATCCTGGTTCTGGTCGTCATCTGCGCCCTGGCGGCGATCAACGTCCGCGATCTGCTCTCGGCCGCCACCATCTTAGGCGTCTACAGCTTTCTTTTGTGCCTGTTGTGGGCTGAAATGGGGGCGGTTGACGTCGCCTTCACCGAGGCGACCGTCGGCGCCGGCGTCAGCACGGTGCTCTTTATCGCCGCCATTCTGCGCACCACCCGGAGGAGCAAGGATTGAAAACGCTCGCATTGCTGGCCACCCTGGTCACCGGGGCGATTCTCCTCTACGGCACCCAGGACTTCGCCGATTGGGGCGACCCCCAGTCGCCGCCCAACACCCATCTTTCCCCCTACTACATCCAGAACGCGGTGCTGGAGACCCATGCACCCAATATCGTAACTGCCGTTCTCGGCGACTACCGAGGCTACGACACCATGTTCGAGACGGTGGTCATCTACTGTGCCGGCATAGCCGTCGTCTCGGTGCTGCGGAGGACCCGGTCGTGAAGGGGCAGGAGCAAACTCCGGAGAAACGGGTCGGCCAGAGCCTGATTATCGAGACTTCGGTGCGGCTGATGATCCCCTTCACCCAGCTGTTCGGCCTGTACGTGATCGTCCATGGCCACTACAGCCCCGGAGGGGGGTTCCAGGG
>JACZKF010000617.1 GCA_014860175.1 Desulfuromonadales bacterium
TTATAAACTATTTTCAGCCAGAAATCAAGAGGTTCTGGCGCCGGTTTGGCTGATCATTCGAACGCGGGGGACATCCCCATGAACTCCTGCACTTCGATGTCGAGCGCTTCCAGGGTCCGCTCGTTGATCTCGCCGGTGGCCGCCAGCCCTTCCTGCTGCTGGAAGACCTGGATCGCCTGCTTGGTCAGAGGGCCCATCTTGCCGTCAATGTGACCCGGATCGACCCCCTGCTTTTGCAGCGACTGCTGCAGTTCGCGCACTTGCGCCGAGTTCAGCTGCTGCGCCGAAATTCGCAGTTGCGCCGCCTCGCGCTGCTGCATCTGCTCTTCCCCGAAGGCCGGCGAGATACCGAGGAACTCCTGGACCTCGAGGTCGAGCGCATCGAGGGTCTGCTCGTTGAGGTTCCCGGTGGCCGCCAGCCCTTCCTGCTGCTGGAAGACCTGGATCGCCTGTTTGGTCAGGGGACCCATTTTGCCGTCGACCGGTCCCGGATCGACCCCTTGTTTCTGCAGCGAACGCTGCAGCTCGAGGATCTGATCGGAACTGAGCTGATTGGCCGAAATCTGCAGTTGCGCTTCGTCGCGCTGCTGCTGCTCGCCCAAGGCCGCCCCGGCAGCCAACAGGCCGGCAAGAAAGGCCATGAGAGTGGTAATGGTAAGCCGTTTCATAGCGATGACTCCTTTGTCGTCAAGGACCCGAAGTTCCAAAAAGAACGTCGGAGAATCAGTGGTTTAGACCAATACTATCACGCCCAGCCCGAGGAGCAAGGAGGAGCGTCCATGACCTTATGCGGACCCCTGATTCATTTCATCGTCGAACATGATCCGCCCCATGGTGTCTTTGACCCGAAGCTTTTCCTTTTTCAGGCGCTGCAGCTCCTTTTGCTCGAAATCGCTGCGGTTGCGGCGTTTGCTGAGTTCGTCGACTTGGACGGCGAGGCGGTGGTGTTCGTCATGGAGAAGCCGGAACTCTTCGTTGGTTTGGAGCAGATGCTCTATTTGCTGTTCCTTGTCGAGGTCGGTCATCGCTGGCGATCCTTTGCGAGGGTTACTTTAGTCGGCCGGTCGCAGGAAGGCCTGCAGGGCGGCTTCCTGGCGGAACGATTCCACTTCGTCGTGCTGTTGGCGGGCACGGCTGCCAAGATCGGCAAAATCGATGTCGTAGAGGCGTTCATCGGCGGCGGCGATCTTCTGAAGAACGGTCCACAGGCCGAGTTTGCCGCGGATCCCCAGCGCCAGAATCTCGAGATCCTCCAGTAGGGCGAGGGGGGAATAGCCGAGAGGCTCCCCTTGCGGTTTGAGGCGCAGCGCCTTCTCGCTGAGCCAGGCCATCGCCTTTTTGACGCTCGGCTCCGGGCTGTCGAGGCGCCGCAGCAGATCCTTGAGAACATCCTGGTCATCGCGAATATCGGCCAACAGGCGCGGCAGGAACTCACCGAGACGACCTTCCGTATTCTCTTTCTGGCAGCGCTCGATCAGCTCGATGGCGACCACCGAACCGGCCAGGTGGTCGCTCAGGTAGGTCTGCAGCGATTTTTCCTCCAGCATGTTTGCCTCCGGTCAACAGGGGGGAATTTTGAACAGATTAGCAGGCTTGGCCCCAGCGGCAACGGGCAAAGTCGCCTCACCCCGGTTTGACACCAAGCATGGGGCTGTTTTAATGGCGAAAACAGTGCGGTTCCGCCCGGGCCGCGACCGCCTCCCCGCCACCGATCTCCAGGAGAAGCCATGGACGAGCAGAACAAGGACCGCAATCTCGAGCCCTTTCGTGAGGATTCCGCCGGCCAGAAATTGACCACCAATCAGGGTGTTCGGGTCGAGGACAACCACAACTCCCTCAAGGCCGGAGAACGCGGGCCGACTCTGATGGAAGATTTCATCTTTCGGGAGAAGCTGACCCACTTCGATCACGAACGGATTCCAGAGCGGGTGGTGCATGCCCGCGGCTCCGGGGCGCACGGCTACTTCCAACTCTACGAATCGATGGCCGAGTACACCAAGGCCAAATTCCTCCAGGATCCGGCGGTGAAGACCCCGGTATTCGTCCGCTTCTCCACCGTCGTCGGCTCCCGCGGCTCGGCCGACACGGTGCGCGACGTGCGCGGCTTCGCCACCAAATTCTTCACCGAGGACGGCAACTACGACCTGGTGGGGAACAACATCCCGATCTTCTTCATCCAGGACGCCATCAAGTTCCCCGACCTGGTCCACGCCATCAAGCCGGAGCCGCACCATGAGATCCCCCAGGCGTCGGCGGCCCACGACACCTTCTGGGACTTCGCCTCCCTGTTGCCGGAGATCACCCACATGCTGCTGTGGGTCCTCTCCGACCGGGCGCTGCCGCGCAGCTATCGAATGATGGAGGGGTTCGGCGTCAACACCTTCCGCTTCGTCAACGCCCAGGGGAAGTCGCGCTTCGTCAAGTTCCACTGGAAACCGCTGCTGGGGATGCATTCCCTGGTCTGGGACGAGGTGCAGAAGCTGGCCGGCAAAGACCCTGACTACAACCGCCGCGACCTGTGGGAGGCGATCGAGATGGAGGACTTCCCCGAGTACGAGTTCGGGGTGCAGATGATCGAGGAGGAGCAGGAGCACAGCTTCGATTTCGACATCCTCGACCCGACCAAGTTCTGGCCGGAGGAGGAGATTCCGGTGAAGCGCATCGGCAAGATGGTCCTCAACCGCAACCCGGACAACTTCTTCGCCGAAACCGAGCAGGTCGCCTTCCATCCGGGGCACGTGGTGCCGGGGATCGACTTCTCCAACGATCCGCTGCTGCAGGGGCGGCTTTTCTCCTACCTCGATACCCAGCTGATCCGCGTCGGCCCCAATTTCGCCGAGCTGCCGATCAACCGGCCGCTGGCGCCGGTGCACAACAACCAGCGCGACGGCCATATGCGCCAGACCATCAACAAGGGGCGCACCAGCTACGAGCCGAACTCCCTCGGCGGCAACGATCCGCAGCCGTCGACCATGGAGGAAGGGGGGTATCGCAGCTATGCCGAGAAGATCGACGCCCGCAAGGTGCGCGGCCGCAGCGAGAAGTTCAACGAGCACTTCCGCCAGGCGACCCTCTTCCTCAACAGCCTTTCGGCGGCCGAGAAGAAGCACTTGATCAGCGCCTGCCACTTCGAACTCGGCAAGGTCGAGGAGATGGAGGTGCGCAAGCGGATGGTCGCCCTGTTCAACCAGGTCGACGGGGAGTTCGCCCGCAAGGTGGCGGCCGGGATCGGGGTCGAGCCGCCGTCCGAGCCGGGAGGGACCGGGGTGACCGCTTCGTCGCCGGCGGTGAGCATGGATAATACGGTGAAGGATACGATCAAGAGCCGGCGCGTCGCCATTCTCGCCGCCGACGGCTACGATCACCGTCAGCTCACCTCCATCAAGACCGCCCTGAAGGAGGCGGGGGCCACCGCCAAGGTTGTCTCCAAGGTCCTCGGGTCGCTCAAGAGTCGGGATGGTCAGGAGATGCCCGTCGGCAAGAGTTACCTCACCACCACCTCCGTCGAGTACGATGCCCTCTTCGTCCCCGGCGGCCAGCAGAGCATCGAAACCATGAAAAATCAGGGGGATGCCATTCATTTCCTCAACGAAGCTTTTAAGCACTGCAAGGCGATCGCCGCCACCGGCGAAGGGGTCGAACTCCTCCGCCACGCCAGTCTCAAGGGGG
>JACZKF010000618.1 GCA_014860175.1 Desulfuromonadales bacterium
GGGCTGGCCTACGGCGCCACCGGCGGCACCTTTCTCATCCAGGGGGACGCCGACAGCCGGGCGTGCATTCGCCTCTCCGGCGCCGACGTGGTCCTCGGCGGCCGCATTCGCCGGCCGCTGGACGACGCCGCCGGCAATCTCGCCGGTCGGGCCAACCTCAAGGGTTTTGCTTTCGAGTACATGACCGCCGGCCGGGTGGTGGTGCTGGGCGATCCTGGCCCCTGGATCTGCTCGGGGATGACCGGCGGGGTGGTCTACTGCCACCTCGACCCGGCGCTGGGGATGAGCCGCGAGGCGCTGCGCCAGCGCCTGGCCCGCGGCGCCAAGGTGGAGATCAGCGACCTGGAGGAGGAGGATGTGGCGGTGGTCACTACCCTGCTGCTGCAGTACCACCGTGAGCTGCTGCACTCCCATCAAGGGGAGGAGGCCGACTGGCTGGAGAACGTCCTCTCCCACTGTCGCAGCCGCTTCGTGCGCATCGCTCCCAGGGAACCGGCGGTGCTGCCGCCGCTAGCCACCGAATGAGGTTTCCCCCTGGGCATCCTTCGCCTTGGCGCCTTGCAGAGAAGTTGAAATCGTCTACACTTGAGAATGTTCTACGGTTCAATCTTTGCCGACTGACATTCATGCCCACAGGAGGATGCAATGGACAAGTACCGCTGCGTGATCTGCGACTACATCTATGACCCGGCCGAGGGGGACCCGGCTAACGGCGTCGCCCCCGGAACCCCGTTCTCCGAGCTCACCGAGGATTGGGTCTGCCCGCTGTGCGGCGCCGACAAATCCAATTTCGAAAAAGTCTAAGGAGGATTTCCCATGGCCAGAACCCCCTATGTCGACCAGGATGTCTGCATCAGCTGCAATCTTTGCGTCGACACCGTCCCTGAAGTTTTCCGCATGAATGATGATGGGCTTGCCGAGGTCTACGATCCGGCGGGAGCGCCGGAAGAAAAGATCCAGGAAGGGATCGACGCCTGCCCCGTTGCCTGCATCCACTGGGAATAACTGCTCTCCGGCAAGACGACCCGACCAGCGCCCCGACCCAGGCCGGAAGCTTCCGCACCCTGCGGCCGGGGCTTCTCCCCTATGGGGAGGCGGTCGCCTTGCAGGAACTTCTCCTTGACCGCCGGCGCCAAGCAGAAGAAGATATCCTGATTCTTCTCGAGCACCCCCCGGTCATTACTCTCGGCCGGGGAGCCACCACCGATCACCTGCTGCTGTCGTCGGCGGAGCTGACCCGCCGGGGAATCGAGGTGACCGAAGCGAGGCGCGGCGGCGACATCACCTGGCACGGCCCGGGGCAGCTGGTCGGCTATCCGATTGTCGACCTGCAGGTGTGCGGCCGCGACCTGCACCGTTTTTTGCGCCAACTGGAACAGCTGCTGATCCGAACCCTGGCTGTTTTCGGTGTCACCGGGGAGCGAGTCGCCGGCAAGACCGGAGTTTGGGCGGAGGGGGAAAAAATCGCCTCCATCGGCATCGGGGTGCGCCGCTGGGTGAGCTGGCACGGCTTCGCCCTCAACGTCAGCACCGACCTTTCCGGCTTCGCCACCATCGTCCCTTGCGGGCTGCCGGGGGTCGCCATGACCTCTCTGGAACGGCAGGTCGGCCGGCCGGTTCCCCTGGTGCAGGTGCAGGAGGCGGTGATTGCCGCCTTTGCCGAAGTCTTCGCCTGCCGCTACGCTGGAGAATATGAACTCGACCCCCCGTAAACCCGACTGGCTCAAAGTTCGTTTCCCGGCCGGCCCCAATTATGCCCGTATCGAGCGCCTGCACCGTCAAGAGGGGCTCAACTCGGTTTGTCGCAGTGCCGCCTGCCCCAACCAGGGGGAGTGCTGGAGCCGTGGCACCGCCACCTTCATGATTCTCGGAGCCGACTGCACCCGCGGCTGCACCTTCTGCAATGTCGGCCGCGGCACGCCGGCTCCCCCCGACCCCTTCGAAGCGGCGAAGATCGCCAGAGCGGTGGCCAAGTTGGGGCTGAAACATGCCGTCCTCACCACCGTCACCCGCGACGACCTTGCCGATGGCGGGGCCGTCCAGTTCGCCGCCGTCACCGCCGCCATTCGCCAGGCCGCCCCCGGCTGCCGGGTGGAACTGCTGATCAGCGACCTGCAGGGGTCGGAGGCGGCGCTGCGCACCATTATCGAAGCCGCCCCCGACCTCCTCGGCCACAACCTGGAAACCGTCCCCCGCCTCTACCCGACGGTCCGCCAGGGGGCCAATTACGACCGCTCCCTGCGCCTGCTCGCCACCGCCCGGCAGTTCGCCCCGGAGCTGCCGACCAAAAGCGGGCTGATGCTCGGCCTGGGAGAATCCCGGGAGGAGCTGCTGGCTGTTTTTGCCGACCTGCGGCGGGTCGGCTGCGCTTTTCTCACCCTGGGGCAGTACCTCTCCCCTACCCGCCAGCATCATCCGGTGGCCCGCTTCGCCCCTCCCGAGGAATTTGCCGAACTGCGGCAGATCGCCCTCCAGTTCGATTTTCGCCACGTCGAGGCAGGACCCCTGGTGCGCTCCTCCTATCATGCCGAGGAGCAGTTCGCGGAGGCGGGTGGTGACGGAAATTGAAGGGGTCCACGAGACGATCATTCTCGGTTCCGGACCGGCCGGGCTGACCGCCGCCATCTACGCCGCCCGCAGCCGCTGCTGCCCGCTGCTCATCCAT
>JACZKF010000619.1 GCA_014860175.1 Desulfuromonadales bacterium
CATGCCGGCGGCCGGGGCAAAGGGGGAGGGGTCAAGCTCGCCCGCACCCCCGATGAGGTCCGGGCGATCACCCGCGAAATGATCGGCATGACGCTGGTGACGCACCAGACCGGACCCGAGGGGAAGGTGGTCAAACGGGTGCTGGTGGAAAAGGGGTGCAACATCGCCAAGGAGCTCTACGTCAGCCTCATCGTCGACCGAGCCACTTCCAAGGTGACGCTGATGGCCTCCACCGAGGGGGGGATGGACATCGAGGAGGTCGCGGCGAACACGCCGGAAAAGATCTTCATGGAGCCGATCGATCCGGTGGTCTGGCTGACCCCCTTCCAGGGGCGCAAGATCGCCGCCCAGCTCGGCCTCAAGGGGAAGACGGCGGACAAGGCGATGAATCTGCTGGTCGGTCTCTACAAGACCTTCATCGCCTGTGACTGCTCGATGCTGGAGATCAACCCGATGGCGGTGACCGCCGAAGGGGATGTGCTGGCGCTCGACGCCAAGTTCAATTTCGACGACAACGCCCTCTTCCGCCATCCGCAGATCAGCGATTGGCGCGACTACGACGAGGAAGACCATTTCGAAATCGAGGCGTCCCACTACGATCTGTCCTACATCTCCCTCGATGGCAACATCGGCTGCCTAGTCAACGGCGCTGGTCTGGCCATGGCGACCATGGACATCATCAAGCATCATGGCGGTCTGCCGGCCAACTTCCTCGATGTAGGTGGGGGGGCGACCATCGAGCGGGTGACCGAGGCGTTCAAGATCATCCTCTCCGACGCCAAGGTCAAAGGGATCCTGGTTAACATCTTCGGCGGCATCATGAAGTGCGACGTCATCGCCACCGGCATCATCGAAGCAGCCAAGCAGGTCGGGATTAAAGTGCCGCTGGTGGTGCGTCTCGAGGGGACGAACGTGGACAAGGGGAAAAAGATGCTGTCCGAGAGCGGCCTCAACATCGTCACTGCCGACGGCATGGCCGACGCGGCGAAGAAAATCGTCCAGGCCGTCGCGGCCTGCTAGATAAGGGAGAGCGAGCGATGAGCATTCTTGTCAATAAGGACACCCGCGTCATCACCCAGGGGATTACCGGCGCCACCGGCCTGTTCCATGCCCTGGGGGCCAGAGAGTACGGCACGCAGATGGTCGGCGGCGTCACCCCCGGCAAGGGCGGCACCACCATCGAAGGGTTTCCGGTCTTCGACACCGTGCTGGAGGCGGTCAGGGAGACCGGAGCCACCGCCTCGGTGATCTACGTGCCGCCCCCCTACGCCGCCGACGCCATCATGGAGGCGGTCGATGCCGGCATAGAGCTGGTCTGCTGCATCACCGAGGGGATTCCGGTCCTCGACATGGTCAAGGTGAAGCAGTTCATGCAGGGGAAGAATACCCGGCTGATCGGCCCCAACTGCCCCGGTGTCATTACCCCGGGCCAGTGCAAGATCGGCATCATGCCCGGCTACATCCACAAGCCGGGGAAAGTCGGCGTGGTTTCCCGCAGTGGCACCCTGACCTACGAGGCGGTCTGGCAGCTGACCAGCCTCGGGATCGGTCAGTCGACCTGCGTCGGCATCGGTGGCGATCCGGTCAACGGCACCAGCCATACCGACGTGCTGCGGATGTTCGAGGCCGACCCGGATACCGAGGCGGTGATCATGAACGGCGAGATCGGCGGCAGCGCCGAAGAGGAAGCGGCCCGTTTCGTCAGGGATCACATGAGCAAGCCGGTGGCCGGTTTCATCGCCGGGGCGACTGCTCCTCCGGGCAAGCGGATGGGGCACGCCGGAGCGATTGTTTCCGGCGGCAAAGGGACGGCGGCCGAGAAGATCGCGGTTTTGAAAGAGTGCGGGATCAGCGTGGCCGAAAGCCCGGCCGAGATGGCCCAGGCGCTACTGCGGATTTATCAGCCCTCGGACCTGAAGGTGGCGGCGGCCTGACCGCCGCCACCGGGCCTCAGCCCGCCAGGTTTTGAAAACAGAGCAGTTGCTTGAAAGGGAGAAGTGGATCGTATGCCGAAAACGGATCGGTCCGTCCTGCCAATCGCGGTGAAATCGTTCAACTGGGTTCCAACGCCGGCAAGACCTGAACTGAACAGCCAGAGTAAATCGACTTCCATCCAGGTGGTGGAAAATGCCCTCACCGTCCTTGAGACGATCTGCGAGAGTACCGGGGAGGTGGGGGTTTCCGAATTGAGCGAAAGCCTGGGGATGAACAAATCCTCGGTGTGGCGCCTGCTGGCGACCTTCACCCGCAGGGGTTATCTCGAGCGGGAAGAAAAGTCGGGGCGTTACCGCCTCGGTCTCTCGGCTTATGCCATGGGGATCAAGTTCCGGCTGCGCATGGACCTGCTGAACAAGGCCAAGCCGATCATGAACCGCCTGGCCCGGGACTGCAACGAAGCGATCTATCTGGCGGTGCCGGTCCGCAAGCGGTTCATTCTGCTCGAGATGGTCGACACCACCCAGGCGGTGCGGACCATTCCGCTGATCGGCAACGCCTACCAGGTCGGCGAGACCGCCGTCGGCAAGGTGATCCAGGCCTACACCCTTCTCGTAAACCACCCGGAAGAGGAGGAAGAGCTGGCGTCGATTCGCAAGCAGGGGGTGGGAATCGATTCCGGCGGCTTCGGCGAGGGGACCGCCTGCATCGCCACCCCGCTGTTCGACGGCCAACACAAACTCTGCGGCTGCTTGAGTACTATCGGGCCGGGGTTTCGCTTTTCGCCGGAACGCATCGAGCTGGAGTTTGTCCCCCTGCTCCGGGAGGCCAGCCGGATCGTCTCTTCCCAACTCGGCTACATGGGACATCTTTCGGACCACAACCTGTAAGGGAGATCCATGCGGAGCAATCCGGGCCATCGTCCTCTGGCTGAACTGGTGAGCACCCGCACCGACGATGGGGTGCTTCTCCATGGCGCCTTGTTCGAGTCTGAGCCGCACGGGGTCACGGCCGTCCTGATCGTCCACGGCGGCTGGGGGAATTTCTATACCGGACTCGGCCGCTTCTTGCCCGCCGCCTTGGTCGCCGACGGCATCGCCTGCCTCTCCCTCAACAATCGCGGTCATGATTACGGCACCTTTGCCGATGGCGAACGGTGCATCGGGCTGCTGCGGGAGCAGTTCAAGGACAGCCCGAAGGATATCGAAGCCGGGCTGCGCCTGCTGAAACAAAGGGGCTATCGGCGCCTGGTTCTGGTCGGCCACAGCTACGGTGCGAGCAAAGCGGCCTACTCCCAGATCCTGGAGCCGGACCCCGACGTCATGGGGATGATCCTGTGCTCTCCAGCGGCGCTGATGCGCGATGTCTGGAAGTACTATCTCGACATCCCTTACGAGGAGGCGGTGCGGGAAGCGCAGGGGATGGTGGAGGCCGGGCAAGGGGAGAAGTTCGTCATTTTTCGCCACCGGGGGCCGGCGCCGATCATCTGCACGGCGCAGACGTTCCTTTCGGTCTGGGGCCCGAACCCGGGGCCGGATCTTTGTAAATTCATTGGCGAGTGGAACAGGCCGCTTCTGGTCACCGTCTGCCAGGGGGACCGGATCTGCCGCGATTACAGCCGCGTCGTCTATGAACACGCCGGCAACGCCGAGCCGCGGGAACTCGCCCTGCTCGCCGGCGGCAACCATGATTACCATCGGGCCGAGGAATCTCTAGAACAGGTGCTCCTCACTTGGTTAGGCCGGTGCGGCCTGAAATAATCCCTTCTCTTCCTTTGTCGGTTTCCACAAGGCAGAACGGGAGAGGAATTTTGTATAACACATTTTTATTGTTGACACGGGGACCCGTTTATTCTACAAATGAACCGACCGGTCGTACAATACCCAGACGGTCGAAAGGGCCGCCGGCACTCGCAGCGCCATCAAACAAGCCTGAAAAGGGGGAACTCAATGAGCTACGAAACGATCCGGGTTGACCGGGAAGGAAGCATCGGCCGACTGACGTTCAACCGGCCGGAGGTCCTGAACGCTTACAACAAGACCCTCGCCACGGAAACCATCCAGGGTTTCAACGAACTGGTCGCCGACCCGACGATCCGGGTTATCGTTCTGACCGGCACGGGGAAGGCGTTCATGGCCGGCGCCGACATCAATATGGTGAACGAGTGGGCCCGCCAGGGGGAGGTCGCGAAGATCCGCGCGACGCTCAGGATGCTGGTGAATCCGAACATGTTCGAAGACTGCCCGAAACCGACCATCGCCGCCGTCAACGGCCTGGCCTTCGGCATGGGCTGCGAGATCGCCATGGCTTGCGATTACCGGATCGCCGCCGATAATGCTCAGTTCGGCCAGCCGGAGATCAAGCTCGGCATCATTCCCGGCGCCGGCGGCAGCCAGCGGCTCATGCGCCTGGTCGGGGCGACCAAGGCGTTGGAGATGATTTCCATCGGCGACCCGATCGATGCCCAGGAGGCGTACCGGATCGGCCTGGTGAACCAGGTGGTGCCGGCCGAAGGACTCTGGGAGGCGGTCAACACCTTCGCGGGCAAGCTGGCCAGCAAGGGGGCGGTGGCCCTCGATATCTGCAAGAAGCTGATTTACCAGGGCGGGGATCTTTCGCTGCGTCAAGGGATCGAGTACGAGCAGGAGCGCTTCTGCGAAATCCTGCTCACCGACGACGCGCGGGAAGGCACCCAGGCCTTTCTGGAGAAGCGGAAGCCGAATTTCAATCGCCGCTGAGAGCCGCAGCGAACCGTCTAACCCCGAGGGGACACCATCATGGCGAACCTGCTTGTCGACGAAAGAGATGTCAAATTCACCCTGTTCGAGCAGCTGAAGGTCCAAGACCTGTGCCAACACGCGCGTTATGCCGGGTGGAACGAGAAGGTCTTCGGCATGCTGCTCTCCGAAGCGCGGAAGTTCGCCGAGAAGGAGCTGTTCCCGCTCAATATCGAAGGAGACAAGGAGGGGGCCCGTTTCGACCAGGGCGCCGTCTACTCGGTTCCTGGGACGGCCGCCGCCTACCGGAAATTCGTCGACAACGGCTGGCTGACCGCTTCCGAAGAAGAGGCGCATGGCGGCCAGGGGCTTCCCCAGGTGATCAAGAGCGCCGCCCATGAGATGTTCTTCGCCGCCAACTTCCCCTTCATGTGCTACGCCAACCTCACTCACGACGCCGCCAAGCTGATCGAGCTGTTCGGTACAGAAGAGCAGAAGCACCTCTACATCGAGAAGATGTACCTGGGGGACTGGACCGGCACCATGGCGCTCACCGAACCGGAGGCCGGCTCCGATGTCGGCAACATCGGCCTGAAGGCGACGCGCAACGTCGACGGCACCTACGGCCTCGTCGGCCAGAAGATCTTCATCACCAACGGCGATCACGATTTCGCCGACAACATCGTCCACCTGGTGCTGGCCCGGATCGAGGGGGATCCCCCAGGGACCAAGGGGTTGTCGATCTTCATCGCGCCGAAGGTGCGCGTCAACGCCGATCGCACCCTCGGGGCGGCTAACGACGTGCGCTGCATCGGCCTCGAACACAAGATGGGGATCAAGGGGTCGCCGACGGCCACCATGTCCTTCGGCGAGAAGGGGGAGTGCGTCGGCTACCTGCTCGGCCAGGAGCGGGACGGGATCAAGATCATGTTCCACATGATGAACGCCTCCCGCCTGGCGGTCGGCATGTGGGGGCAGGGGATCTGCTCGGTCTCCTACCAGCACGCCCTGAAATACGCCCTGGAGAGGAAACAGGGGCAGAGCATCGAGAATCCGGATCCCGCCACCCAGGTGGCCATCATCGAGCATCCCGAGATCCGCCGGACTCTGATGCTGATGAAGGCGCACATCGAAGGGATGCGCGGGATGCTTTACTTCTGCGGCTACGCCATGGACCAGGTGGCGATCGCCGGCAGCGACGAGGACAAGCGCAAGTGGCAGTCCCTGGTCGACCTGCTGATCCCGATCTGCAAAGCCTATCCGACGGAAAAAGGGGTTGAGTTCGCTTCCCACGCCATCCAGATCTACGGCGGCTACGGCTATACCAAGGATTACCCGGTCGAACAGTTCCTGCGTGATTCCAAGGTCGCCTGCATCTTCGAAGGAACGACCGGCATCCAGGCGATCGACTTCGCCCTGCGCAAGGTCCGGATGCAGAAAGGGGAGGTCTTCGCCTGCTTCCTGCGCGACATGGATCGGATGGTCGAGCAGGCGGCGGCGCTGCCGGGCTGGGAGAAGTACACGGCCCAGATGCAGCGGACCAAGACCGCCCTCGGGGAACTTCCGGCACACCTGGCCCTCGGGGCGGCGGAAAAAGGGGCGCACTACCCGTTCCTGAAAGCGACCCCCTTCCTCGACGCCTTCGGCGACGTGGTGGTCGCCTGGTTCCTTATCTGGAGCGCGGTGGTCGCCGAGGAGAAACTCGAAGCCCTGTTCCAGAAGAAGAAACTGGAAGATCAGGAGAGCCGTCTGGCCTTCGTCAGAACCAATGCCGATGCCGCCTTCCTCGACGGCAAGATCCAGAGCGCCAGGTTCTTCATCGCCAACATCCTGCCGATCACCGACGGCAAGATCGCCGCCCTGCAGTGGGGGGATGTGTCGGCCCTGGTGGCGGCGGAAAAGTCTTTTTAACCAGACCCGATCGATTGCGACGGAAAGACGACGTGAAGCCTTTCGTGGCGACAACAGAACATCCGGACCGGGCGATCTCCCGGCTGATCTCCCTCCTGGAAAGGGGTCAGCAGGAGGGTGTCCAACGGATCAAGAAGCTGTATCCGCACTGCGGCCGGGCCCACGTCATCGGCATCACCGGACCCCCCGGATCGGGCAAAAGCTGCCTCGTATCGGCCCTCATCGGCGCTTTCCGGGCCCGCGGGAAGTCGGTCGGGGTGCTGGCGGTCGATCCTTCGAGCCCCTTTACCGGCGGCGCCATCCTCGGCGACCGCGACCGCATGGGGGCGTTCGCCGCCGATCCGGAAGTGTTCATCCGCTCCTTCGCCACTCGGGGGAGCAGCGGCGGCCTGGCGGCGGTGGTCAATGACGCCGTCGACGTCCTCGACGCCTTTGGCAAGGAGGTCATCCTGGTCGAAACCGTCGGCGTCGGCCAGATCGAGCTCGACATCGCTCAACTCGCCCACACCGTCCTGCTGGTCCTCGTCCCCGGCTACGGCGATTCGCTACAGGCGATGAAGGCCGGCATCATGGAGATCGGCGACGTCCTGGTCATGAACAAGGCCGACCAGCCGGGGGCCGACCGGGCGGTCAACGATCTCTGCTTCCAGCACCCCCTGAAGTTCGGGGCCACGGAGTACAAATGCTCCCGCTACAACGCCCAACACTGGGGGGTTCCGGTCGTCAAAACCTGCGCCCTGAAAAACACCGGCTTGGACGACCTGGTCTTTCTGGCGAGCGAACACTACGCGTTTTTACAGAGGCAGGACCTGCTGAGCGAGAAAAACCGGCAGCGAAGAAAGAAGCAGTTCCTCGATATCCTGTCGCACAGCATCCGTAACAGCTTTCTGACCGTCCTGAAGACCGATCCGGACCTGCAGAGATGGACCAGCAAGATAGAGACGCTCGATATCGATCCGTATACCGCTGCCGAGAAGGTGATTCAGTTCATCCAGTTCGCCCGCGAAGCAGCTGTGAATACAAAACATTCTTGAGAGTCGGAGGAATTGCACATGGACTACGAAGACAATTACAAAAATTTGGCGACGGCAAAGGTGGAGTGGGAAAAGGCCAGGTCGAAATACGTCGATAAGCTGAAGGAGAAGGAGACCCTCTCCGGCCTTCCGGTGAAGACCGTCTACACGCCCGAGGACACCCAGGGGCTCGAACTCGGGACGATGCCGGGGGTCTATCCCTTTACCCGCGGGCTTTACCCCGACGGCTATGCCCTGACCCCCTGGATGCAGCAGATGGTCTTCGGCTACGGAACCGTCGACGAGACCAGGCAGAAGATGGAGTCCCTGGTCAACCTCGGGATGGAAGGCCACTTCGGCAACAAGGTCTTCAATATCGTCTTGGATATCCCGAGCATGTATGGGATCGATTCCGACCACCCGGAGGCGGAAGGGAACGTCGGCCAGTGCGGCGTCACCCTCTGCACGGTCGAAGATTACGACCAGCTGATCCAGGGGTGGGATCTCAAGACCACCAACTTCTCCCTCATCACTGGCGACAACTGCCTTCCGGCCCTGGCGCTCATCTCGGCGGCCGCCATCCGGCGCGGGGACGGGTACGGGGTGCTGCGCGGCAATTCGATGAACTGGTACCCGCGGACCGCCGTCCAGGATATTCCGTCCTGGGAGCCGAAAAACGGCTACGCGTTGATCACCGAACTGATCCGCTTCTGCTCGCAGAACATCCCGGCCTGGAATACTGCCAATATCTTCATGTACGGCCTGTCGGAAGCGGGGGCGACGCCGCTCCAGGAACTCGCCTACGGAATGTCCTGGGGCAAATCGGTCATCGACGCCGGCTTGCGGGCCGGCCTGGAGCCGGACGCCTTCATCGGCCGGCTCGGCTTCCAGATCGGTTGCCAGTCCCACTTTTTCGAGGAGGTCGCCAAATTCCGGGCGGTCCGGAAGATGTGGGCCAAGCTCTGCCGGGATGCCGGCGTCGTCAAGCCGTACAACATGCATGCCCGTTTTCACTGCCACACCAGCGGCAACGTCCTCACGGCCCAGGAGCCGCTCAACAATACGGCCCGCGTCACCATGCAGGTCATGGCGGCGGTCATGGGCGGGGCCCAGTCGATCCACGCCTGCTCCTTCGACGAGAGCATCGGCATTCCGACCGAGCTTTCTCACCGCACGGCGCTGCGCACCCAGCAGATCATGATGTACGAAAGCGGTCTGCGCGACGTCGCCGATCCCCTCGCCGGCTCCTATTATGTCGAGTGCCTCACCGATCAGATGGAGAAGGCCGCCTGGCAGATCTTCAATGAGCTCGAGGAGCGCGGCGGCTATCAGCAGGGGCTCGCCGACGGCAGCATCAAGCGCGCCATCGACCACAGCGCCTACATCACCAAGCAGAAGATCAAGACCGGCAAGCAGCCGGTGGTCGGCCTCAACAAGTTCGTCCTCAACGAGAAAGCCGACTACGAGCCGTTCCGGGTCGACCTCTCCCTCGAGCGCAAGGCGATCGAGCGCCTGAACGCCTTCCGCCAGAAGCGCAGCCAGAAGGATGTCGAGCAGGCCCTTGCCACAGTGAAAAACGCCTGCCTCGCTTTCCGCGACGGAAGCGGCGAGCTGATGCCGGTGCTGATCGAGGCGGCCCTCAAGGGGGCGACCAACGGCGAGATGTGCGAAGTCATGCGCGGCGTCTTTGGCTGGGTAGTGACCGAGTAGGCTGCCGCTTCGCCGGCGACCGGCGGGGCCAGCCCCGAAATATCAAAGGACGAAAGGGGTTACGACATGTCTGAGCAGCATATAAAGGTGCTGGTGGCCAAGAAGAAAATCGATGTCCATGGCCGTGGCAGCAAGTTGATCGCGCAGGAGTTGCGGGATGCAGGGATGGAAGTGGTCTACTTCCGCTTCGGAACGGTCGACGACATCGTCAATGCCGTGGTGCAGGAAGATGTGGACGTGCTGGCCCTCAGCATCTTCACCAGCGGGCACCTGGCGATCACCCAGAAACTGATCCCGGCGCTGAAGGCC
This sequence comes from Desulfuromonadales bacterium, assembly GCA_014860175.1. Lineage (GTDB taxonomy): Bacteria > Desulfobacterota > Desulfuromonadia > Desulfuromonadales > JACZKF01 > JACZKF01. The sequence goes on from JACZKF010000619.1 coordinate 9,596, forward strand.
AGAGGTGTCGACGACCTGCTGCTGGTTATGGGGGGGTGCATCCCCGAGGTCGACTTCGATGCCCTCAGGGGGCTTGGCGCCCACGAGGTGTTCCTCCCGGGTCTCCCCGGGGAAGTGGTCGCCGACTACATCAAGCAGAACGTGGGCAAGCGCTCCCTGGCCGAAACCGGGAAACTCGCTGCCGCGGCGCAGTAGGGGAGAAGACCGATGGCCTTCGAAACGATCATCCTGGAAAAGAACAACAGCGTTGCCCAGATCACCTTCAACCGTCCGAAGGTCTTCAACGCCTACAGCGAGAAGATGTCGCACGAACTGCAGCAGGCGGTGGCCGAGGTCGGGGCGGACACGTCCCTGCGGGTCCTGGTGCTCAAGGGGAGCGGCGAGAACTTCCTCGCCGGCGCCGACATCACTATGCTCAACTTCTGGTCGAAGACCGCCGATGAACAGGGGTGGGAGAAGGTGAAGGAGATTCTCGACGGTCACTTCAGCCCCACCCTCCTCGAGAAGCTGCCGATCCCGGTGATCGCCGCCGTGGACGGGATGGCCTGGGGGATGGGGAGCGAGATCGCCCTCGGCTGCGATTTCCGCATCTGCACCGACCGCGCCTCCTTCGCCCAGCCGGAGATCAACCTGGGGGTCATCACCGGCGGCGGCGCCAGCCAGAGGCTGCCGCGGATCGTCGGCAAGGCCAAGGCGATGGAGATGATCCTCACCGGCAAGCCGATCAACGCCCAGGACGCCTGCCACTGGGGCCTGGTCAACAAGGTGGTGGCGCCCGAGGCGCTGGATGCCGAGGTCGCCAGCCTGGCCAAGGCGATCATGTCGAAGAGCCCGCTGATGGTCGGCTGGGCCAAGCAGTGCGTCAACCTCGTTCTCGACCACGACCTGCTGAGCGGCATCGACAAGGAGCTGGCCCAGTTTGCGAAAACCTTCGCCACCCAGGATGCCAAGGAGGGGACCTCCGCCTTCCTGGAGAAGCGCAAGGCGAATTTCACCGGCAAATAAGCCATCAACCTGACAATAAAGAGGAGTGCAATATGAGTCTCAATATCTTCAGCCTGGAGGGAAAAGTCGCCATCGTCACCGGTGGCAGCCGCGGTTTCGGTAAAGCGATCGCCCTCGGGCTCGCCGAGGCCGGCGCCCACGTGGTGGTCGCCAGCCGCACCCAGGCCGACCTCGACCAGGTGGCGAAAGCGATCGAAGCCAAGGGACGCCAAGCCCTGGCCGTGGCCGCCGACATGCTCGATCGGGCGTCGATCGAAAACCTGGCCGCCAAGACGATCGAGAAATTCGGCAAGATCGACATCCTGATCAACAACGCCGGCCAGGGGAGCACAGTCCCCTTCCTGAAACTGACCGAGGACCAGTGGGACCAGATCCTCAAGGTCAATCTCAAGGGGTATTTCCTCTGCACCCAGATCATCGGTCAGCACATGTTCAAGGCCAAATCGGGGCGCGTGATCAACATCTCCTCCACCATGGGGGACTACCCGCTCCCCTACATGGCCGCCTATGCCGCCTCCAAGGGGGGGATCAACGCCATGACCAAGAGCCTGGCCCAGGAGTGGGCGACCCGTGGCATCACCGTCAACTCCATCGCCCCCTCCTATTTCGCCACCGACATCACAAAGGATGCGATGGAGGACGAGGCGAGCACCAAGATGATCATGGCGAAGACCCCGATCAACCGCTGGGGACAGGTCGAGGAGCTGGTCGGTCTGGTCATCTACCTGGCCTCGGGCGCCTCGAGCTTCATGACCGGCGCCATCATCCCGCTCGATGGCGGGTGGTCGGCCGGGTAAGGGGGCGCTTTCCTGAGCGCGACAGATCAGCAACGTGCCGGCCGCTCGAGGGCGGCCCTCGACAGCAGGGAGGAATGCAGAATGGGTCAGAGAGTTGAAATCAAATCCAAAGTCGGAACGCTCGCCGACATCGGTAACATCATCCGCCCGGGCGACTTCGTCGCCATCGGCGGCGGCTGGAGCTGCAACAAGCCGATGGCCGTCGTCCGCGAAATCATCCGGCAGAAGATAGACAAGCTCAAGGTAATGTCGATCGTCGGCGGCTGGGAGATGGAGTGGCTGCTGGCGGCCGGCTGCGTCGACCACCTGGTCTTCAGTTTTCTCAGCCTGGAGTTCTTCGGGCTGCCGGCCAACTTTCGCCACGTGGCAGAGAAGCAGCTGATCAAGCTGACCGAGATCGAAGGGTGCAGCATGATCAAAGGGCTCGAGGCGGCCCGCTTCGGCCTGCCTTTCGCCCAGTTCATGGGCCCCAAGGGCTCCGACATCGTCAAGGAAGCCCCGGAGCTTTATAAAACCATCGATTGCCCCTTCACCGGCAAGGAGCTGACGGCCATTCAGGCGATCGTGCCGGATGTGGCGGTGATCCATGCCCAACGCGCCGACGAGCAGGGGAATATCCAGATCTTTGGCACTTCCGCCTCCGACGTGGATATGGCCATGGCCGCCAAAAAAGTCATCGTCACCGTCGAGGAGATCGTCAGCGGCGACGAGCTCCGCAAGAACAAGTCGGCGACCAAGCTGTTCAGGACCGATGTCGACCTGGTGATCCACTGCCCCTTCGGCGCCAGCCCCTGCAGCTCGATCCCCTACTACTCGGCCCACCTGCTGCAGATGATGCAGGACGTCCAGGGGCTCCAGCCGAAGACGGCCAAGGAGTACATCGCGGCGACCCTCGGCAGCAACGAGGCGGAGTACTGGAGCAAGGTCGGCGGCGAGGCGGCGAAGCAGACGCTCTCCGCGCTGGCCAAGGTGACCCAGCGGGTCGATTACCCGGTGCAGCTGCTGGCGGAGAAGGCGAAGGAATTCGACGCCGCCGACCAGATGGTGACCAGCCTGGCGCGGACCATCGACGACGACGATTCGATCGTCCTCGGTTCCTTTACCCCGCTCGCCTACGCCGCCTACAACCTGGCCAAACTGACCACGGCGCCGAACGCCTTCATGGTCGGCTACAGCGGCGTCGACCCCTACCCGTTCCAGATGGGGTTCCACACCTCCGAGGCGGCCTGCATCGGCAACTCGGCCGGCCTCTGGTCGATGACCGAGTGCATCGAGGCGCTGCATTTCCGCGGCACCGGCGACGTCGAGGCGGTCTCCAGCGCCCAGCTGGACGCCAACGGCGACATCAACATCTCCTGGCTGCCGCTGCCGGTCAAAGGGGCCGACGGCAACCCGACCGGCGAGTGGAACACGCGCGGCCTGCGTCTGCCGGGGGGGGCCGGGGCGCCGGTCGTCTTCGGCCTGCACCGCAAGTCGGTCGCCTACTTCCCGAACCACTCGAAGCAGGTCTTCGTGCCGAAGGTCAACTACATCACCGGCACCCGGGTCTATCTCACCGACGCGGAGCGGCTCGAGCAGGGGCTGCAGCCGGGGCCGATGATCGTCGTCACCAACCTGTGCGTCATGGAGATGCGCGAGCGCGGCCGGTGGAAGGTCGTCTCCCTGCACCAGGGGGTCAAGCCGGAGGACGTCATTGCCAACACCGGGTTCCCGCTGGAGATCGCCGCCGACTGCCCGGTGACCGAGGCGCCGACCCTGCAGGAGCAGGAACTGATCCGGGTCATCGACCCGAAGGGGATCCGTCTCCTCGACTTCCTCAGCGGCAAGGAGCGTGCGGCCAAGCTGCCGGCCATCCTCCAGGAAGAATGGAACTCTGTCGCCTAACAGCTCTGAAGCAAGGAGAATTGATATGCCATACACCGTTTTCAAGATCGAGAAGAAAGCCAACTACGCGATTGTCACCTTCGATCGCCCCGACAAGTTCAATGCCGCCAATGCCACGGTCTTCAGCGAACTGGCCGCCGCCATCCGGGAGCTTGACGCCGACAAGGAGGTCGGGTGTATCATCCTGACCGGACAGACCTTCATCCATCCGAAGAAGGGGACCAAGTTCCCGGTCTTCTCCGCCGGTGCCGATGTCGAGCAGTTCTCCACCGTCGGCAAGACCGAGGACGGCTTCTCCTTCATCAAGACCTGCTTCGAGCCGTTCAAGGCGATCGAGCTCTGCGAAACCCCGGTGATCGCCGCCGTCAACGGCGCCGCCTTCGGCTTCGGCTTCGAGATTTCCGGCTGCTGCGACATGGTCTTCGCCTCCAAGAGCGCCAAGTTCGCCCTCAAGGAGATCAATCACGGGGCGATCCCGGCCTGGTGCATCACCCGGGGGCTGGAAAAGTACGGCAAGAACGTCGTCGCCTATCTTTGCCTCTCGGCCAAGGAGCTCGAACCGGAGGAGGCGCGGCGCCTGGGGATCGTCGTCGACGTCTTCGAGGACGACGAACTGCTGCCCAAGTGCGAGGAGCTGGCCGAGCGGATCGCGGCCAACAGCTATATGGCCAAAACCTTCATCAAGACCACTCTCAACCGGCACGCCGTCGCCGATTACCAAGACGCCGAGCGGTTCATGCCGACGATCTTCGCCACCCAGTTCATGCAGGGGGCCTTCGCCCGCTTCCTGCAGGGGGACACCAAGAACGTCAAATAAGGTGATGGCCGCGGTTTTGGCGAGCAGGCAGACATCAGGACTCTTTGGGAGGACAGCATGAGCAAGATAAAGAAGGTAGCGGTGCTGGGCGCCGGGATGATGGGGAGCGATATCGCACTCTCCTGTGCCCTCGCCGGCTACGAGGTACTGATCAAGGAAATCAGTCTTGAACTGGCCCAGGCCGGGGTCGAGAGGATCAAGACGAGCTTGGCCAAATGGGCCGAGAAGGGGCGTCTCGAGGTGACGGCGGAGCAGCAGCAGGCGGCCGTCGCCCGGATCACCCCGACCGGCAGCTTCGATGGCTTCGGCGACGTCGACCTGGTGATCGAGGCGATTTTCGAGGACATCAGCGTCAAGGCGGAAAATTTCAACCAGCTGGCGGAGGTGTGCAAGCCGGAGTGCATCATCGCCTCCAACACCTCCTCGCTGCCGATCACCAAGCTCGGGGCCTGCTTCAAGAATCCCGAGCGGCGCAGCCGGTTCCTGGGGATGCACTTCTTCTCCCCGGCCATCATCATGAAGCTGGTCGAGGTGATCAAGGGGGAGGACACCTCCGCCGAGACGATCGAGACCGCCTTCAACTTCTGCCTGAGCATCGGCAAGGAGCCGGTCCGGGTCGCCGACTGCGCCGGCTTCGTCGTCAACCGGATCCTCGGCGCCATCAACGACGAAGCGATCCGCCTCTACGAGGAAGGGATCGCCTCGGCCGAAGACATCGACAAGGCCTGCAAGCTCGGCCTCGGCCATCCGGTCGGCCCCTTCGCCCTGATGGACCAGATCAGCAACGAACTGAACCTGAAGATCGCCCGCATCTTCCACGAGGCGTACGGCGACCGTTTCCTGCCGCGTCCGGCGATGGTGCGCAAGGTCGATGCCGGCCATTTCGGCCGCAAGACCGGCAAGGGCTGGTTCGATTACTCCAAGAAGTAAGGTTCGATCCTGCCCGGGCAGGTGCAGGAGTGTACGGGCAGGCCGGCCCCGGGGCCGCCTGTAGCAGTGACGGTCGGAAGGCAACTGAAGGAGAGACGACGTGGCAACTCTATTGGTCGATAAACGCGATCAGATGTTCATCCTCAAGGAAATGCTTGACATAGACGCGTTGTGCCGCTTCCCGAAATATGCGAGCCACACCGGTTACCCGATGGTTCTCACCGAAGCGCACAAGTTCGCCAACGTCGAACTCCACCCGGCCACCGCCGAAGGCGATCGCCAGGGGTGCACCTACGATCCGAAGACCCGGGCGGTCACTTTCCCCGACTGCTTCAAGGGGCCGTACCGGAAACTTCTCGACGGCGGCTGGCTCGCCATGTGCGACAGCCCCGAGGTCGGCGGCGACGGCTTCCCGCTCACCGTCGGCACCGCCGTCTCCGAGGTCTTCTACGCCGGCTGCTTCTATCTCTACGGCGCCGCCGAGCTGACGCACGCCGCCGCCAAGGTGATCGAGACCTACGGCAGCGACGAGCAGAAGCGGATCTACATGAAGCGGCTGTTTGCCGGCGAGTGGCAGGGGACGATGTGCCTCACCGAGCCGCAGGCCGGCAGCGACGTCGGCGCCGTGCAGACCGTCGCCCGCCCCAACGCCGACGGCAGCTACAACATCGTCGGGACGAAGATCTTCATCACCGCCGGCGAGCACGACCTGACCGACAACTTCGTCCACATGGTCCTCGCCCGCATCGAAGGGGATCCGGCCGGGACCCGGGGCCTCTCGCTGTTCATCGTCCCCAAGTTCACTCCCGACGCCGCCGGCAACCCCGGCGCTCGCAACGACGTCTACTGCACCGGGATCGAGCACAAGATGGGGCTGCACGGCCTGGTCACCTGTACCATGGCCTTCGGCGACAGCAACGGCTGTACCGGGTACCTGCTCGGCGAACGCGGCAAGGGGATGCCGGAGATGTTCCACATGATGAACGAGCAGCGGCTCCTGGTCGGGGTCGAAGGGCTCTCCTTCTCCTCGAACGCCTTCCTGCACGCCGTCGACTACACCCAGAACCGGTTCCAGGGCGGTTCGGTCTATCCGGACCGCGACCGCAACGCGCCGGTGGCGATCATCAACCACCCGGACGTCAAGCGCATGCTGCTGACGATGAAGGCGTACGTGGAAGGGGGGCGGGCCCTCGCCTACTTCACCAGCTACTGCATCGACCAGGCGGGGGTGACCGAAGGGGAGGAGAGCGGGCGCTGGCACGGTCTGGTGGAGCTGCTGACGCCGATCGTCAAGGCGTACAACACCGATAAATCCTGGGAAATAACCGCCCTGGCAATCCAGTGCGCCGGCGGTTACGGCTACTGCTCCGACTACCCCTTCGAGCGGCTGGCGCGGGACTGCAAGGTGACCACCCTGTTCGAGGGGACCAACGGCATCCAGGCGATCGACCTGATGTTCCGCAAGCTTCTCGGCAACAAGCTGGTGAACTTCCGCACCCTGACCGGCAAGATGGACCGGACCATCGCTGAGGCCGGTCGCATCGAGAGTCTCGCCGGCTACGCGGCGACCGTGCGCCGGGCCAAGGAGGAGCTGGAGGCGACCGTCGAAGGTCTGGCCGCCCTCGCCGGCTCGGAGCAGGGGCTCGACCTCTATGCCAAGACCGCCCCCTTCCTCGATCTGATGGGGGACGTGACCCTCGCCTGGCTGCACCTGTGGCAGCTGACCATCGCCGAGCCGAAGCTGATGGAAGCGGTGGGGGCGAAAGGGAAGGGGGAGCGCGAGGCGATCCTGGCCAAGAACAAGAACGCCGCTTTCTACTACGGCAAGGTGATGGCGGGGCAGTTCTATATCGGGACCCTGCTCAAGAACAGCTTCGGCAAGTTCGAGCGGCTGAGAGCCGAAGAGAATCCGGTCATCGACATGTTCGAAAAATCGTTTGTAGCCTGAGAATGGCCTCTGAGTGATGAGCGACAAGGAGAAAACAATGGAAATAACAACTGTAGCGGTGATCGGCTCGGGCATCATGGGACATGGGATTTCCCAGGTCGTCGCCACCGCCGGCGTTCAGGTCTTCCTCAACGACATCAACGACGACGTGCTGGCCAAAGCCAGGCGGCAGATCGAAGCCTCCCTCGATAAGGGGATCCAGAAGGGGAAGCTGACCGAGGCGCAAAAAGGGGAGATCCTGAAGCGGATCACCTGCACCGCCGATCTGCAGGCGGCGGTCAAGGAGGCCGATCTGGTGATCGAGGCGGCTCCGGAGAACCTGGAGCTGAAAACGGCCATCTTCAAGAAGCTGGAGGCGTTCTGCCGTCCCGACACGATCTTCGCTTCCAACACCTCCCAGTACAGCATCACCGAAATCGCTGCCGCCGTGAAAGACCCGACCCGGGTGATCGGCATGCACTGGTTCAACCCGCCGGTGGCGATGAAGCTGATCGAGATCATCCGCGGGCTCGAAACCTCCGCCGCCACCCTCGAGACGATCAGGGAGTTCTCGGCCCGGGTCGGCAAGGAGACGGTCGTCTGCAAGGACTCGCAGGGCTTCATCAGCACCCGCGTGCTGGTGGCGATGCGCCTGGAGTGCTACCGCCTCCTCGAAGAAGGGATCGCCACCGCCGAAGATATCGACAAGACGCTCCGGCTGGCGTTCGGCCACCCAATGGGGCAGTTCGAGCTGGCCGACTTCTCCGGCCTCGACATCGAGATCCCGGCCTGCGAGTCGCTGACCAAGGTGTTCGGCGACCGTTTCCGGGCACCGCAGGCCCTGGTGCACCGGGTCAAGGCCGGCAAACTCGGGCGCAAGAGCGGCGAGGGGTGGTACAAGTACGAGTCCTGACCCGTATTCCGGCAGGATAGCCTACCAGACAGAGGATGAAAAAATGGCCAGCAGGGACGACATTGTCATTGTCAGCGCGGCGAGAACGCCCTTCAGTAAATTCGGCGGAGTGCTCAAGAACCTTCACAGCACCGAGCTGGGGACGCTCATCATCAGAGAGGTCCTCAGGCGCACCGGTCTGAGCGGGAGCGATATCGACGAGGTCTACTACGGGATGTGCATCCAGTCGGAAGCGGCGCTGAAGTACAACGTTGCCGGGCGGCAGGCGCTCATCCATGCCGGGCTGTCGCCGCAAACCCTCTCGCTCACCGTCGACCGGGCCTGCTGCTCCTCCCTCGTCTCGGTCCAGCTCGGACGCAAGTCGCTGCTGCTCGACGAGGCGAAATTCTGCATGGCGGTCGGGGCGGAGAACATGAGCAACACCCCGGTGGTGCTCAACGGCCACCGCTGGGGGACCGGTCTCGGCAAGCCGGTGATGGTCGACCATCTCAACCCGATCATGTACGAGGGGTTCAACTCCCTCGCCGGCGATGCCGGGGATGTGGCGCTCGAGTACGGCGTCTCCCGGGAGATGCAGGACGCCTGGGCGCACGGCTCGCAGATGAAGTACCAGGAGGCGAGGAAGGCGGGCAAATTCAAGATCGGCGAGGAATTGGCGGCGCTCGAACTGCCGCAGAAAAAGGGGGATCCGATCCTCTTCGTCGAGGATGAATTCCCCAAGCCGAGCACCACCATCGAAGGGCTGGCCAAGCTGCCGCCGGTCTACGGCAGCAAAACGGTGACGGCGGGCAACGCCCCCGGTCTCGATGCCGGGGCCTCGGCCCTGATCATCACCCGGCGCTCGGTCGCCGAAGCCTATGGCCTGAAGCCTCTCGGGATCCTGCTGGCCAGCTCCAGCATCGCCAGCGAGCCGCGGGGGATCGCCGAAGTTCCCGCCTTCGCCATCCGCAAGGCGCTGCACGCGGCCGATGTCCGGCTCGACCAGGTCGAGCTGCTGGAGATCAACGAGGCCTTCGCCGCCATGCCGCTCGTTTCGACCAAGATCCTGGCCGAAGGCGACCAGGGCCGGTGGGAGGCGCTGCTGGCGAAAACCAACCCGAACGGCGGGGCGATCGCCATCGGCCACCCGGTCGGGGCGAGCGGGGCGCGCATCCTGATGACCGCCATGTACGAGCTGCGCCGCCGGGGGGGCGGCATCGGCGCCGTCGGCATCTGCGGCGGGCTGGCCCAGGGGGATGCGGCGGTAGTCAAAGTAGACGGGACTTGCCTGTAACACCGTGCGTGAGGCCATCCTACTCCTCACCGATTCAGTAGCCAGGGAGAAGCGTTATGAACAGCATCCTGACATCACCGGCGGCCGCCACCTTTCTGGGGATTCCCGGCCCCGTCCTCTTCACGCTGATCACGGTCGTGGGGATGGCGGCGTTCACCTACATCCTGGTGCGGCGGTTCGCCCCCCTGCTGCGGGCCCAGCCCGATCCGCGCTTCAGCGATCTGCCGCAGCGGCTCTGGAAGCTGCTCAAGTTCGGTTTCCTGCAGTGGCGGCAGCCGCGCTACATGTTCCCCGGCGTCCTGCACATCCTCCTGTTCGCCGGCTTCCTGGTCCTGTCGGTGCGCTCGATCTCCCTGGTCGTAGTCGGGATCGTCGACGGCTTCGTTCTCCCCGGCCTGGGGGGGAGCGCCGGCGTGGTCTACTCGGTCCTCAAGGATATCGCCGCCACCGTCGTTCTCGCGGTCGCCGCCATCGCCATGGTGCGCCGCGGCATCTTCAAGCCGAAGCGCTATGAAGTCCCGGCCCGATACGGCAAGGACCACACCTGGGAGGCGGTCCTGGTCCTCGGGCTCATCATCGGCCTGGTCACCTTCGACATGCTCTTCGAGGGGAGCGAGGCGGTGTCGCAGATGCGCGCCGGCAACGACGTCGGCCATCTGCTTCCGGCCACCGGCCCCTGGCTGGTCGCCTATCTGCTCGGCGCCGCTTCTCCCGGTGTCCTGCAGGCGGTTCACCTCGGCGGCTACCTCCTGCACGAGCTGACCTTCTTCGCCTTCCTCTGCCTGCTCCCCTTCGGCAAGCACTTCCACGTCATCACCTCGCTGCCGAACGTTTTCCTCGGCAAGCTGCGCAAGGGGACGATCAAGCCGGTGCGCTGGGACGTCAAGGAAGAGGAGCTCGACAACCTCAAGTCGCTCGGGGTGAAAACCTTCGAAGATTTCACCTGGAAGCAGATGCTCGACTTCTACTCCTGCGTCGACTGCGGCCGCTGTTCCGACAACTGCCCGGCCAACGCCGCCGGGCGCCCGTTGTCGCCGCGGTTCATCTCCATCAAGTCACGCGAGTACGCCTTCAAGCGCTACCCGATCTTCGGCGCCGTCGGCCCGGCCGGGGAGCCGCTGATCGGCAACGCCCTGCATGAGGACGAGATCTGGTCCTGCACCACCTGCGGCGCCTGCGAGGAGGAGTGCCCGGTCCTGATCGAGTACATCGACAAGATCGTCGACCTGCGGCGCGGCATGGTCGATGAGGGGATGGTGCCGCAGTCGCTGCAGAAGCCGCTGAGCGCCCTCGAGAAGCGCGGCAATCCCTGGGGCAAGATGGAGAAGAAGCGTGCCGACTGGTGCAAGGAGGCCGAGGTCCCGGTCGCCGTTCTCGACGGCGGCGGCAGCGCCGAGACCCTCTACTTCGTCGACAGCATCACCTCTTACGATGACCGGATGCAGAAGATCGGCCAGGCGACCGCCAGGCTGCTGACCGACGCCGGCATCGAGTTCGGGATTCTCGGGGCGGCTGAGCGCGACAGCGGCCACGAGGTCCTGCGCTTCGGCGAGCAGACCCTCTACCAGAGCCTCAAGGAGCAGAACACCGAAGCGATCCAGGCGACCGGCGCCAAGCGGATCGTCACTGCCGACCCGCACGCCTTCAACGCCCTGAAAAACGACTACCAGGGGTTGCCGCCGGTGGAGCATATCAGCCAGACGATCCTCCGGGGGGTCCGCGAGGGCAGGATCGCCTTCAACCCGGTGGAGGACCAGAGCAAGGTTTACACCTACCATGATCCGTGCTATCTCGGTCGGCACAACGAACTGTACGAGGAGCCGCGGCAGGTCCTCGAATCGATCCCGGGGCTGCGCCAGGCGGAGATGGAGAGATGCCGCGACCGCTCCTTCTGCTGCGGCGGCGGCGGGCTGATGCTCTTTTTCGAACCGGAGGAGGAGCAGCGCATGGGTGTGCTGCGGGTGAAGATGGCCCAGGAGGCCGGCGCCAACGTCATCGTCACCGCCTGCCCCTTCTGCCTGGTCAATATCGAGGATGCGATCAAGGTAGCCGGTCTGGAAGGAGAGATGGAAGCCATCGACCTTACCGAACTGGCCGACCGGCAGGTCAAGCGGCAGGTCACGGCGATCGACAACTGCGTCAATCAGTAGACAACGACAACCACCGGCAAGGCCGGTGATCATCTTCAGCGGAGGAGCGTATGGATATTCTAGTCTGTGTAACCCGTGTGCCAGATACGGCTGAAAACGAAATCGAAGTCAGCAAGGACGGCACCGACATCGAGCGGGGCGCCCTCGTCTACTCGATCAACGAGGCCGACAACTACGCCGTCGAGGAAGCGATCCAGATCAAGGAGCGGGTCGGCGGCTCGGTGACGGTGGTGACCGTCGGCACCGAGGAGTCGGAGGAAGTTCTCCGCCGGGAGATGGCCATGGGCGCCGACAAGGGGATTCTGCTCACCGACGACGCCTTCGCCGGCACCGACGGCCGCGGGATCGCCACCATCCTCAAGGCCGAGGTGGAAAAAGGCAAATACGACCTGATCCTCACCGGCGCTCTGGCCGACGCCGGGGCCGGGGAAGTCGGCGGCATGCTCGCCGCCATGCTCGATCGGCCGTACGCCTCCCTGGTCAACTCCATCGAGATCGTCGATGAGTCGACCCTGAAGGTCGGCCGGGAGGTCGAAGGCGGCAATACCGAGATGAACCGGATCAAGCTCCCCTGCGTCCTTTCCATCCAGACCGGGATCAACGAGCCGCGCTACGTCGGCATCCGCGGCATCCGCCAGGTGGCTTCGGTGCAGATTCCGGTCCACGGGGCCGGCGACCTGGGGCTGAAGGCGGAGGCGATCGCCCCCCGGGTGCAGCGGCAAGACTACTTCGTCCCCACCTTCGGCGCCGGCGCCGAAATGCTCGAAGGGAGCAACGAGGAGATTATCGAGAAGCTGGTGGAGATGCTCAAAGCCAAGGGAGGACTCAAATAATGGCCGGCCAAATCTATGTCTATATCGCCCATAAAGGTGGCGTGATCGATGATACCGCCCTGGAACTGATCGCGGCCGCGAAAAAAATCGACCCCGCGGCCCGGCCGATCGCCGTGGTGACCGGCAGCGGCGCCGAACTCGATCAGGTCTGCGCCGAAGCGGCCAAGTCGTACAGCCAGGTGGTTAAGCTGGCCAGCCCGGCGCTGGCCCATCCGAATGCCGAAGTGGTGCGCAAGGCGCTGCTCGCCATTCTGCCGAAGGATGCGGTGATCCTCATGCCGCACGGCTACCTCGGGATGGATCTCTCCCCCGGGCTTTCCGTCAAGCTCGACTCGACCTACGTCGCCGACGCCATCGACTTGGAGAAGACCGCCGACGGCAAGCTGAAGGCGGTGCGTCAGGAGTACGGCGGGCAGGTGAGTACGCACGTGCTCTGCCGGATGGATGACGGCATCGTCATCAACGTGCGGCCGGGGGCCTTCTCCCCCGACGAGAGCCGCAGCGCCGGCGGCCAGGTGGTCGACAAGTCGGGCGAACTCGGGGATCTGGCCGCCAGCCGCGAGTTTCTCGAACTGGTCCAGGCCGCCGTCGGCGATGTCGACATCACCAAGTCGGACGTGCTGGTGGCCGTCGGCCGCGGCATCGGCGACCAGGAGAATCTCGAGATCGCCGAAGAACTGGCGGCGGCGGTCGGCGGCGTCGTCTGCTGCAGCCGCCCGATCGTCGATGCCAAGTGGCTGGAGAAATCCCGCCAGGTCGGCACTTCCGGGCAGACGGTTAAGCCGAAGGTCTATCTCGCCTGCGGCATCAGCGGCTCCTTCCAGCACCTGGGCGGCATCAAGGGGAATCCGTTCATCGTCGCCATCAACAAGAACCCGAAGGCGCCGATCTTCCAGGTGGCCGACGTCGGCATCGTCGCCGATGTCGTCGAGTTCCTGCCTGAGTTGACCGAGCGGATCCAGGAAGGTTAAGTTTCTTTTGCCGAGAACGTCGGAGAGGCCCCAGGTCCCAATGCGCGAGCTGGGATCCGGGGCCTTTTCCATAGCAGCCCGGACCCGGGAGGGAGGACAGCCACCCATGGATGCACTGCGGCAGATGCGGAACCTTGAGGCCCGGCCGGGGCTACAGGAACTGGCCCCCGGCTTCTTCTTCATGGATACCCTCGATCGGGGGGTAAAAGGATATGTCGGCGGTTGGGTGGTTCAGGGGCGCCGAAGTTACGTCCTGGTGGAAACCGGGGCCGGAGCGGCGGTCCCCCGGTGGCTGTCTGCCCTGGCCGACGCCGGCATTCCGCTCGAGCGGATCGAATGGATCCTGCTGACCCATGTCCACCTCGACCATGCGGGGGGGGCGGCGGCCCTGCTGCAGCATCTGCCGAACGCCCGCATCGGCGTTCACCCCGACGGCATCCGGCACCTGCTCAATCCGGAACGCCTGATGGCGGGAGCGAAACAGGCCTGGGGGGACGACTTCGAACGGCTCGGACCGATGCTCCCCGCCCCGGCCGAAAGAGTGGTCCCTCTGGCCGACGGTGAGCTGATCGAGGTTGGCAATTTCCGTCGCCTGCGGGTTCTGCATACCCCCGGGCACACTCCCCATCACGCCGTTTTCTTCGAAGAGACGACCCGCGGCGTTTTTTCCGGCGACGCGCTGGGAGCGATCTTCGGCGGGGCCGAACCCTTCGGCGAATTCGTCACCATTCCCGGGATCTCTCCCCCCATCGGTGACCCGCAGCAGTATCTCGCCTCCATCCGGCGCATCGCCGAGCTTTCGCCGCGCCGGATCTATGCCGCCCATTTCGGCCTGTGGGAGCCGGCGCTCCCCTACATCCACCTGGCCGCCGGGCAGATTTCCCTGCTCTGGGAGATGTGCCGTGAGGTCAAAAAGAGCGGTGGCACCCTGGGCGACGCCCAGGAGAGGATGGCGACGATGATCGCCCGTACCCGGCTTTCCACCTGCGGGCAGGCGGAGTTGGAAAAGAACACCACCGGCGTGGTCCTGGCGGTCTGGAATCATGTGACCAGCCGGGAGTTAATCTTCCCGCCTTCTCTCGGCCGAACGGCCGAGTTGCCGGCCAACGGCCGGCGACGCGGTGGGTAATATCCGACTACGCCTCGCCCTGCGGCACATGTGCTATCTTCTCTTGTACCGATCGTTCGTTTAGTAGCTTCCTTGGCGACACTTCCCGTCGGCGACCGGTCAGGCACCGTCCACATCAGAGAGCGGCAATGGGGCAGGGAATCTGGATATTTGCGGAGCATAGAAACGGCGAACTCCTCGAGTCTTCCCTGGAGGTGATCAGCGAGGGGCGGCGCCTGGCGGACCAGGCCGGGAAGAGCTGTCGGTCCTGCTCTTCGGCCAGCAGGAGGAATCGATGGCGACGGCTCCGGCCGCCTGCGGGGCGGATCGGGTCTTCCTGGCCGAGGACCCCGAATGGGTTGATGGCCAGCCGGATCCTTTTGCCGCCCTGGTGGCCGGGCTGGTCCGTGAGTACGATCCGTCGACGTCCTTTTCCCGGCGACGGCGGCGGGAGAGGATCTGGCTCCCCGCTTGGCGGCGCGGCTCCGGATCGGCTTCGCCGCCGGCTGCGACCGGCTGCAGCGGGAGGGGGGATCGCTGCTGCAGACGTATCTCGCCTACGACAACAAGGTCCATCTGACCGTCGCCTACGGCAGCCGGCCGCAGATGGCGACGGTCCGCCCGGAGGCGATGAAGGTCCGGCAGATCCAGAACGCCCGGCCGCCGGCGGTGGTCCGGGTCGATCCTGCCGGCTATGTCGCGCCCGCCGATCGGCGCCTCCGGGTGGTCGGGGTGGTGAAGGCCGATCCGAAGACCGCCGATATCACCGATGCCGAGATCATCGTCGCTGGCGGGAGGGGGATCGGCGAGACCGACTTCCCCCTGCTGACGGAACTCGCGGAACTGCTCGGGGCAGCGGTGGCGGGGTCGCGCATGGCAGTCGACGCCGGCTGGACGGGACGGGAGCGGCAGATCGGGCAGTCAGGGAAGACGGTCTCCCCCGACCTGCTGATCTCCTGCGGCATCTCGGGGGCGAGTGCGCACACCATCGGCATGCGCGATGCCCGCACGGTGATCGCCATCAACAGCGACAAGAGCGCGCCGATGGTCCGCATGGCCGACCTCGGGGTGGTGGGAGACTTCCATGCGGTGGCACCGGCGCTGATCGAGCGCCTGCGGCAGTTCGTTCAGCGGCCGGAAGAGCGGCCCCTGGCCCAGGAAGCGGGGAGGTAGGCGGATGGGAGCGACGGCGCCAGCCAGTGAAATCTTCCTCGGCCTTCCCGGCCCGGTTCTCGCCGCGGTGATCACGGCGGCCGGGATCTTCCTCTTTCTCCTGAGCGCCGGCCGGCGCCTGCTCCTGCTGAGCCGCGGCCGGCCCGACCCCCGG
>JACZKF010000620.1 GCA_014860175.1 Desulfuromonadales bacterium
GCGCCGCCGGCCAGCAGGAGCAAGCCGGCGGTGGCCAGGGCTACCGCCGAACCGTCGCCCTCCGCCAGCAGGGCGCCGGCACCGGCGGTCGCCGCCACGGCAGCGGAAAGCCTGAGCCGAAGTAGAACCAACAGATCCTGAAGATGAATGCGCATTCCTTTAGGGGTGCAGCAGGCTGCGCCCGCTGATTCTGATTTTATCCCCTCATCCCCGCACCAAAATCCCATCCCTAAAGTCCCCGCAGATAGTCGATCAGCGCCGCCAGCTCCTCGTCGGACAGCTCGGAATACGGCGGCATCGATGGCGGATACCCCTGAACGATCTCTGCCTGCGGCTCGACAATCGCCCGCCGCAGGTAGTCCTCATCCGCTTCGATGGTGACCGGTTGACCGTTGCGCTCCACCGTCACCTGCCGGCCGAACACCCCTTGGAAGGTCGGCCCGACTTGGCGGCTGCCGTCGGTGGAGTGGCAACCGATACACCCCTTGTCCTGCGCCAGCTTTTCCCCCGAAGGGGCGGCCGCAGAGGCGGGGCGCTCGAAAAGGTCGAGCATCTCCTCGAGTTCGGCTTCCGGGATCCGGTCGCGATAGGAGGGCATGACCGGCGGGTACCCCTTGACCATCTCGACCTGCGGCTCGAGGATGGAGCGCCGCAGGTAGTCCCGGTCGGCGGTGAGGGTTCGCTCCTGGCCATCGACCAGGACCGTCACCTGGCGGCCGAAGATCCCCTGCAAGGTCGGTCCGACCCCGGGGGAGCCGTCGAGGGAATGGCAGCCGAGGCAGCCGTGCCTGGTGAGCAGCGCCTTGAGCTCCCCGTCCGCCTCGGCCGGCCCCTCCCCCTCATACCAGGCGAGGAACTCCTCCGGCGGCAGCGCCTCGACGGTGGTGATCATCGCCGAGTGGGCGGTGCCGCAGTATTCGGCGCAGAAGATGTCGTAGGAGCCGGGCCGGTCGGCGACAAACCAGACATAGGTGGTCATCCCCGGCACCGCATCTTTTTTCACCCGGAAGGCCGGAATGTAGAAGCTGTGAATGACGTCGGCCGAGTGGATGTTCACCTGCACCGGCTGGCCGGCCGGCACATAGAGGCGGTCGCTGGTCTTGCCGTTGCCGTATTCGAACAGCCACGACCACATGCGGCCGGTGACATCGACCACCATCGCCCCTTCCGGCACTCGCTGCAGGGTCAGATACCCGGCCCAGCCGTACCAGAACATGGAGAGGGCGAGGAGGGTCGGCACCAGGGTCCAGACGATCTCCAGCGGCACGTTCTTGCTCACCTGGCTGGTCGTGTACGGATGGCGGCTGCGGTGGTACTTCCAGACGAAGTAGAGCATCACCACAGTAATCAGCAGCAAAAAGAAGATGCAGACCCCGAGGATGTACCAGAAGACGGGGTCGATGGTCTCGGCGGTGGTCAGCAGCGGCGGATTCACGGCGTCATCCTGTAGTGGACGTCGGAGAAGGTCAGGCCGATGAAGATGGCCAGGATCACCAGGGTGAGATAGAGATAGATCCGGTAGTAGAGCGGTTCGTATTTCATGTGCATGAAGAAGAAGACGACCAGGGCTGATTTGACGGTGGCGATCCCCAGGGCGGTCCAGATCTTCCAGGCGCCGAGGTCGAGGCGGCTGACGGCGACGGTAACGACGGTCAGCACCATCAGCGTGAGCCAGACCAGGATGAAGGTGCGGTACGGGACGATATGACCTTGCTGGACCACGGCCGCCTCCTTAGAGGATCAGGTAGTAGAGAGGGAAGATGAAGATCCAGATCAGATCGACCAGGTGCCAGTAGAGGCCGGAGTTCTCCAGCTTGACGTAATCCCCTTGGTGGATGCTGCCGCGGCGCACGCCAAAGGCGATGACGGTGAGGAGCACGCCGCCGATCAGCACATGGATGCCGTGCAGACCGGTGGTGACGAAATAGAGGGCAAAAAAGACGACTTCCCCCGGGGCAAGGTTCGGCATCGCCGGCCCGTTGGGGTAGATGCCGTGGGCGAACTTTTCCGACCATTCGAAGTACTTGTTGACCAGGAAGATCAGCGCCACCAGGATCGTCCCGGAGAGGAGCAGCAGAGTGAGGCGGCGCTCCCCCTTTTGCAGGGCGCTCAGGGAGGCGGCGACGAACAGGCTGCTGGTGAGCAGGATGAGGGTGTTGACGGTACCGAAACCGAGACTCAGCTCGTGGCTGGCGCTGGCGAACCCCTGTGGGTGGAAGTAGTAGTAGACGGCGTAGAGGACGAACAGCCCGCCGAACAGGATGATCTCGGTGAACAGGAAGAGCCACATCCCCAGCTTGGCGGTGCCGTAGCTCCCGTGAGTTTGGCTCATGAGTGCCCCTCGCCGGTGTGGTAGTCGTAGGGGTCGGTGGATACCACGATTTCGCCGGGGAAATTCTCCTTCGGCGGCGGCGAGGCGATGGTCCACTCCAGGGTGCGCCCCCCCCAGGGATTCATGCCGGCCGGCGGGCCGCTGCGGCTGCCGCGCCACAGGTTCCACAGCATCAGCAGCAGGCCGGCGATGAGGATCCAGGAGCCGACGGTGGAGACGACGTTGAGAGTGGTGTACTGGGGGAGGTAGTCGTAGTAACGCCTCGGCATCCCCTGCATGCCGAGGATGAACATCGGAAAGTAGAGGAGGTTGAAGCCGACGGTCAGGATCCCCCAGGCCCAGGTGGCGAGCCGCAGGTTGTACATCCGGCCGTAGATCTTCGGCAGCCAGTAGTGCAGGCCGCCGAAGAAGGCGAAAATGGCGCCGCCGAACATCACGTAATGGAAATGGCCGACGACGAAATGGGTGTCGTGGGTGTGGATGGCGGTGCCGGCCGAGCCGACCACCAGTCCGGTCAGGCCGCCGATGGAAAAGAGGACGAGAAAGGTCAGGGCGTAAAGCATCGGCGGCGCCAGCCAGATCGTCCCCTTGTAGAGAGTCGCCAGCCAGTTGAAGACCTTGACCGCCGAGGGGATGGCGACCAGGAAAGTGAGCAGGGAGAAGACGAACACCCCCATGTCGCTCATGCCGCTGGCGAGCATGTGGTGCGACCAGACCATGGAGCCGGCAAAGGCGATGGCCAGGCTGCTGACGGCGATGGCCCAGTAGCCGAAAATCCGCCGGCGGGAGAAGGTGGGGATGATTTCCGAGATAATCCCCATCCCCGGCAGGATCATGATGTAGACCGCCGGGTGGGAGTAGATCCAGAACAGGTGCTGGTACATCAGCGGATCGCCGCCGCGGGCCGGGTCGAAGAGGCCGATCTGGAAGATGCGTTCGATGGCGATCAGCGCCACCGTCAGGCCGAGGATCGGAGTGGCCAGCAACTGGATCCAGGCGGTGGCGTAGATGGCCCAGACGAAGAGCGGCAGGCGGTTCCAGGTGACCCCCGTGGCCCGCAGGCGATGGATGGTGGTCAGAAAGTTCAGGCCGGTGAGGATGGAGGAGAAGCCGAGAACGAAGACCGCCCAGGCGGCCACCGTGACGTTGGTCGTCGTCTGGGTGCTGAACGGCACGTAAAAGGTCCAGCCGGTGTCCGGGGGACCGCCGCCGGTGAACAGGGAAGCCAGCGCCATCAGCGCCCCGATCAGGTAAAACCACCAGGAGAGCAGATTGAGGCGCGGGAAAGCGACATCCTCGGCGCCGATGTGCAGCGGCAGCAGGAAGTTGCCGAGGACGGCCGGCACCACCGGGATGATGAAGAGGAAGATCATGATCACCCCGTGCAGGGTGAACAGGGCGTTATAGGTCTGGGCCCCCATAATGGTCGCCCCCGGCGCGATCAGTTCCAGGCGGATGAGGAAGCCGAGGGTCATGCCGACCAGAAAAAAACTCATGATCGACCAGAGATAGAGCAGGGCGATGCGTTTGTGGTCGGTGGAGAAGATCCAGGAGCGCAATCCCCGCTCTCCCCCCAGAAATCCCCGGTCATCGGACCCTGCGGCCTTAATTGATTCTTCCATCGTTTTTCTTCTTCCGGCCGGAGAGGAGCAGATAGGCGAGAAAACTGCCGGCGGTCAGCAGGACCACCACGGCCGTCACCCGCAGCAGGTTGAATACGTAGCGGCGGTTTTCCGCATCGTAGCTAAAGCAGAAGGAGACGATCCGCTTGATGGTCGACCCCACTTTCCCCTGGGACGCCTCGACCAGCGCCAGGGTGACGTCCATCGGCAAGAAGCGGGTGCCGTGCAGATAACGGACGATCTTGCCGTCCGGGGCGACCACCGCCACCACCACCGGGTGCAGGAAGTCTACCCCCTGGCGCTGAAAATGGTAGCCGAGGCTGTCGGTCAGCTGCCGGATGGCGGTCGCCTCGCCGGTGAGAAAGCGCCAGGCCTCCGGCGGATAGTTCCCTCCCATGGCGGTGTAGTAGGAGTTCTTGCTGCGCCGGGCCAGGTCCGGGTCTTCGGTCTCATCGAAGCTGATCGACAGCACCCGGTACTCCCCCCCCGGCTGCAGGGAGACCTTGGGGAGGACCTGGGCCAGCCCGCTTTGCAGGAAATTGCAGACGTTGGGGCAGCGATAGTAAACCGGGGCGATGATGGTCGGAGTGTCGATCAACTCCCCCAGGGTCACCGGCTGGCCGGTCTCGTCGCGAAACTGGAGGTCAAGGGGGATATACTCCCCCAGGCGCTCCTCCAGGCCGATCTCCGTCGCCGGTCCTGTTGGCGTCGGCACCGGGTGGACGTGCTCCTCGGGGGAGTCGCCATGACCCTCATGCTGGTGCTCGGGCGGGACCTCCGGCG
>JACZKF010000621.1 GCA_014860175.1 Desulfuromonadales bacterium
ATCTCAAATCAAGGCCAACTCCAGCTTGTGTTTTCGCTTCTCCCAATCGGGCATCACGCTCTCCAGCAGGCGATAAAAATCAGGGCCATGGTCAT
The DNA here is from genome assembly GCA_014860175.1 of Desulfuromonadales bacterium. Taxonomy (GTDB): domain Bacteria; phylum Desulfobacterota; class Desulfuromonadia; order Desulfuromonadales; family JACZKF01; genus JACZKF01. The sequence continues at coordinate 96 of JACZKF010000621.1, forward strand.
GGCATTGCAGATGGCAAAGCTCATGGGTAATGACATAGTCGATGCACCCCCTGGGAGCGCGTATCAGTTCGGTGTTGAGGGTCAACAGGCCACTTCTGGATAAACTCCCCCAGCGCTTTTGCATTCGGCGGATCTGCAAACGCGGCCTAGTTGTGGAAAACCTCTCGAAAACCGGCCAGCAGCACTCCAGACTTTCGCGAAACTTTTCTCCTGCCTTATTGACATACCATCTCTGCAGCAGCGTCTTTACCTTTGCCGCCGAGGCATCGTCTTTCACTGTGATCTGAAAGAACCCTCCGCTCAGATTGACCCCTTCCAAATCCCCCCGGCTGATCTGCAGACGGTACTGTCTGCCCAGATAGAGGTGGCTCTCTCCACCGACATAGTGCCTCTCCGGGGTTCTCGGATTGAACTGGCGGAAATACTCCAGCTGTTTCCGGATCCACCCGGCACGTCTGGCAACCTTTTTTTCCGCTTCAACAAAGGGAGTACCGGCCGGTGCCTTGACAATGACCGAGCCGTCGGGATGTACAGAGATCTCCAAGGTCTTGCGCTCGACATAGAGCAGATAAAAACCGATGGTTTCTTTGCCGTAAGTGACCGATCCGTACAGGTTCATCGGGCGCTCCGATGCCTGGCCACCTGCATGGTCCGATCGATCATCTCATCCATCTGGTGGAGAGCGATCTCTACACCCCGGCTCCCCTTGACCTCGTCGTAGAGGTAATCGTCTATCTCATTGATCGCCCGCTTCTGCGCATCGTCATCGTCCCAAAAATGCACCTTCCAGTGGCGGTGCAGAATGTCATGAATGGCGAGGGCGGTCTCGGCCGACAGTTCATCGCACCCCGTCTTCCCGAGCTGTTGCTGCGCGAAGAACGGCTTGAGGACACCGAAGTAAGCCATGGCGTCTTCATTGCCCGAAAGTGCGTCAGGCATCTCCTCATGCTGCCGGGTAACCACCTTGTCACGGATCTCGGAGACCTTGCTCAGATACTCCAGATCCGATAACCGCCGAGCGCGGAAATCGTCGATGGCCTGCTGAATCAGCTGGGAGAACTTGGTGTAAAAGGCGGGGTCCTCCTCCATGTTTTCGGTGATGACCCGCTTGGTCGCATGGGCGATGGCGTCCGCCTTGGCCGCCGTGGTTTTGCCGCCGTAAACGCCCTGCGACTCTTTGACCAGGCTGAACATCCGGTCGTCGAAGATATTCACCGGCTCATTCAGCTGGACGACCTCATTGGCCTGGATATGGGTATCGAGGAGTTTTTTGATCTTCGGCTCGTAATCCCGGTAGTCGATCGCCTCGGCGTAGCGCAGCTTCACCGCCGCTTTCAGATTCTGGAAGCGTTTCAGGTCGGCCTTGTAACACCGGAGCTTCGCCTCGTCGACATGCATAATGAAGGCTTCAGTCGACAGGGCCAGCGCCAAGCTCTTGCTGTACTCGGCCAACCGCTCATAGAAATCCTCACGGCGGGCGGTGTCGGCCAGCAGCACCTCATACGCTTCCTCGTCGTAGCTGTTCTTGACCTCTTTGAAGAGGTCCCACAGGTCGGAGTAGCGCTGGGGCAGTTTTTCGATCTCCGCCAGCACCGAGGTCAGGGTGCCGGCCAGATCCTTTTCATCGAAACCTTCGAAAGCGCTGTACATGGTCAACGCCTTGTCGAGCTCTCCGAGCAGGCCAACATAGTCGATGACGAAGCCGAACTCCTTGTTTTCGTACAACCGGTTCACCCTGGCGATCGCCTGCAGAAGCGTGTGCTCCCGCAACTCTTTGCACAGATAAATGACCATGTTGCGGGGCGCATCGAAGCCGGTCAGCAGTTTGCTGACGACGATGAGAATTTCCGGTTCCGCGCCAAACTTGAACTGGTTGATGAGCTGCTTGGTGTACTCCTCCTCGTTGCCATAGCGCTTCATCATCTTCTGCCAGAACCTGACCACCTCATCGGTCGGCTCCTCGTCGGTCTCCTCGTACCCCTCTCGGGCATCCGGGGGGGAGATGACGACCGCTGAAGAGACATAGCCGATCTCCTGGAGATGCTCATGATATTTCAGGGCCGCGGCCTTGCTCGGCGCCACCAGCTGCGCCTTGAAGCCAGTCCCCTGCCAGTTGGCGCGGAAATGTTCGCTGATATCGAAGGCCCGCATGTAGATGACCTGGTCGGTTTTGTTGAGCATCGCGGCCCGGGCGTACTTCTTCTTCAGATCCGCCTTCTGTCCTTTGGTCAGCCCCTGGGTGTGGCGCTCGAACCAGAGGTCGATCGCCTCCTTGTTTTGTTCCATTTCTACCAGGCGCCCTTCGTAGAGCAGGGGGACGACCGCCCCGTCTTCCACCGCCTGGTTGATGGAGTAGTGCGGCTCGATCAGACCGCCGAACTTGAGGAAGTTGTTCTTCTCCTTCTTCAGCAGCGGGGTACCGGTAAAACCGAGATAGCAGGCGTTCGGGAACATCTGCCGCATCCGGGCCGAGAAGGCGCCGAAGTTGGTCCGATGGCTCTCATCCACCAGCATGAAGATATCGGCCGATTCGTCCTGGTATTTCTTATGGGTCAGCGCCTTGTCGAATTTATGAATCAGGGTGGTGACGATCGTCGCCTGCTCTTCGGCGACCAGCTCCAGCAGATTCCTGCCGGAGGTGGCGCGTTCCGGACCGAGTCCGCAGGCGGCAAAAGTGTTCCCCAACTGCTTGTCCAGATCGTCACGATCGGTGACCAGGACAATGCGGGGGTTCGGGATGTCGCGGTCCAGCGCGAGATTGCGGGCCAGCATGACCATGGTGAGCGACTTGCCCGACCCTTGGGTATGCCAGATGATCCCCCCCTTGCGTCGCCCTTCGCGGTCGTACTGTTTGATCCTTTCCAGGGTGGACTTGATGACGAAATACTGCTGGTAGCGGGCGATCTTCTTGATGCCGCCGTCGAAGATCGTGAACTTCCAGGCGAGATCGAGCAGCCGCTCCGGTCGGCAGAGGCTGTAAAGCGCTTTATCCTGCTCGGTAACCAGGCGCGCACCCTCCGCCGCCTGCGCGTCAAAAAAGGATCGGGCCAGGGCAAAGTCGCCGCTGAAAAGCCGATCCAGTTGCCCGGCCACAAGGGGCTGGTTCACTGCCCGCTCGACCTCCGTCTCCTTGTCACGCAGCTCCTTCCAGACCGACCAGAACTTGGCCGGAGTGCCGGCGGTGGCGTATTGGGCGCAGTTCTTGTTCACCCCCATCACCAGTTGCGCGTAGACGAACAGCTTCGGAATGTAATCGTCGCTCTGGTTGCGGATCGACTGTGAGACCGCCTGTTCCACTTCGACCTTGGGGGATTTGCATTCGATCACCGCCAGCGGGATGCCGTTGACGAACAGAACGATATCCGGCCGGGCCGTCTCGGTGCTGCGGGTGCGCTCGACACTGAATTCGGCGGTAACGTGGAAGGTGTTCCGCTCGGGGTTGCGCCAGTCGATGTAGTTGAGGTTGAAGCTTTTGGAATCGCCTTCGATGGTCTGCTCCAGGGCCGTACCCAAAGTGAGCAGGTCATAGATCGCCTCGTTGGTGCGGAGCAGACCATCGAACTTGACGCTTTTCAGCTTTTGGATGGCGGTCTGGATATTCTCCTCGCTGAACAGGAACTCGCTCCCCTTGTAGATGATGCGGTTAAGCCGCTTGAGCTGCTCGCGGAGGATGCCTTCCAGCAGAACATTGCCGGGTTTGCCCT
>JACZKF010000622.1 GCA_014860175.1 Desulfuromonadales bacterium
CACCAAGGGTATATCGTCGCCTCCTACGGGCCGCTGACCAGCACCGTGCGCGATGAAAGCAAAACGGCGGAAAAACGCCGGAAGGGGAAAGAGGCGGCGGTTGGTCAGCTGCGTCAGCGGCTGCAGGAGTTTGCCGCCGAGGAACTGGGAGGCGAGGCTGAAGCGGCGGCAATCCTCGGCGATATCGAGGTCGTGGTCGGCAGCCCGGTGGCCGAGATCCTCAAGGCGGCCGACCGGCTCAACGCCGATATGCTGGTGTTCGGCAGTCACAGCAAAGGGTTTATCCAGCATACTTTTCTCGGCAGCGTGGCGGAGAAGGTGCTGAGAAAGACCAGGCGCCCGACGCTGATCGTGCCGCCGCCGTTCAACTAGCCCGTCCCCCTGGCAGCTGGAGGAAGCAATGATCCCGGAGTACAAGACCATCCTTTACGCCACCGACCTCGCCGTCAACGCCCGGCAGGTCTTCAAAACAGCTCTGAGCATTGCCGAGCGGTTCAATGCCCGGATCCACATCGTCCATGTCGTCCCGGAAATGGACGCCTCCCACCTGAACTACCTCTCGGCGCTGATCGGCGAGGAGAAATTCAAGGAACGGGAGCTGAAACTGAACGAGGAGATCATCCAGACCCTGAGCGGGCGCCTGGAACGGTTGGCCAAGGAAGAGTTGGAGACCAACCCGGAGGCGATCAAGCTGGTGGCCGGCATCGAGGTGCTCCACGGCCATCCGGTCGACCAGATTCTCAAAGCCGCCACCCGGCACAGTGCCGACCTGCTGGTGCTGGGCAGCCACGGCAAAGGGCCGATCGAGCATACCTGGCTGGGGAGCGTGGTGCAAAAGACCTTGCGCAAAAGCCGCTACCCGGTGCTGGTCGTTCCCGTCCCCGAGTAGTCGAGGACACCTCCCGCTTCCAAGGCAGGCCGGGCTTCTCCCGGTCTGCCTTTTTACCTGGTCCGCCCCTCGGGTGCTCCTGACTACTTCTTCTCCGGCAAAGAGCCGTACTCGTCGGGAGTGTTGACGTTGGTCAGGGAGCGGCGCCAGGTGGCGGCGGCGAACTGCTCGGGATCGAGGTAGCAGGTGCGCACTTCGGGGAAGAAATCGTAGATGCGGTAGTTGCCGTTTTCCAGCATCCCCCGCATCGGCGCCAGACACCGCTTGCCATAGATGGCGAAGAGCGGCTCCAGCCCCTCCCGGGTGCGAAAGACCACCACGTCCTGCTCCTGGTAGTGGTCGAGCAGGGGGCGCAGGAGTTGGCGGTCGGGATAGGGGATGTCGCAGGCAGCGGCCAGGATGTACGGGGTCTGGGCGTGATACAGGCCGGTGTAGAGCCCACCCAGGGCGCTCCCCGGATAGAGGTCGGGAAAGCAGGGGGTCTGCGCGTCGGCCAGGTCGGGGCGGTCGCCGGCGATCAGGACCTGGGGGAAGAACTCGCGCAGCAGCGCCCGGGTGCGATCGAAGATGCGCACCCCATCGACCAGCAAGGTGGCCTTGTCGCGCCCCATGCGGGAGCTGCGACCGCCAGCCAGGATGACGCCGGTGACATCGAGGTAAGGAGGGGGGTTACCGGTGGTCATGGGTCGATCTGGCCGGCTTTTGCCAGTGCGAGGCCGGCACCGGTGGTGAGGATCTGCCGGGCCGCGGTATACGGGTCGAGCTCCCGGCGGGCAATCGCCCGCACCTGACCATTGAGCGCCTGTTCTTCCCGAATCCGCGTGCGCACCTGGCGGTAGAGCTCCTCCTGGAGCAGTTCGCACAGGTGACGCTGGCTCTTTTGCTCCTCGAACTGCTGCAGCTTGCCGGAATCGAGCAAAAAGGCATAGTGGCGCCCAATGGCCTCGACCAGCTGGTCGACCCCCTCGCTGGTACTGGCCACCGTCTTGAGCACCGGTTGCCACCATTCGTCCTCCCCGGGGTGATTCATCCCCACCAGAGTCGTCAGATCCCGCACCGCTTTTTCCGCCTCCGGCCGGTCGGCCTTGTTGACGACGAAAATATCGGCGATTTCGAACACCCCGGCTTTGATCGCCTGGATGTCGTCCCCCAACCCGGGGACGGTGACCACCAGGGTGGTGTGGGCGGTGCCGGCGATCTCCACCTCGTCCTGGCCGACCCCGACCGTTTCGATGATGATCACCTCGTACCCCATGGCGTCGAAGACGTTGACCACTTCGCCGGTGGAGCGCGAGAGGCCACCGAGGTGACCACGGGTCCCGAGGGAGCGGATGAAGACGCCGGGGTCGGTAGCGTGGCGATTCATCCGGATGCGGTCGCCCAGGACGGCGCCGGACGTAAAGGAGCTGCTCGGGTCGACGGCGACTACCGCAACTTTTTTCCCCTGCTGCCGGTAGGCGCCGATCAGCTTATCCGTCAGGGTCGATTTCCCCGCCCCCGGCGGGCCGGTGACACCGACGATTTCGGCCCGGCCGGTCAAAGGGTAGAGCCGCTGCAGCTCCGTCACCGCCGCCGGGTCATGGTTGTCGATCTGGGTGATCAGCCGGGCCGCGGCCCGGATGTCCCCCTGGATGATTTTCTCCGCCAATCGCATCGTTCATCCTGTCTGGTCAGCTCTGCGCGGCCATTATACCTCAGCCACCCACCGCCACCATGGCAAAATTCTCCAGGGCGCCGCTCTCCTGCCAGGAGACCGAATGCATGTCCCCCTTGCTGCTGATGCAGGCGCGCAGGGCCTGGCGCAGCCCGGCTGCGTCCCCCGCCTGCAGCAGCGGCCGCAGATCGAGTTCATGGTTGGAGAAGAGGCAGCTGCGGGCCCGCCCGGTCGACGTCACCCGGATCCGGTTGCAGTCCCCACAGAAATGATTGGAGATCGGGGTGATGATGCCGAGGGTGCCGAGGGCGCCGGCAATGCGGTAGTTCTTCGCCGGGCCGGCCAAGCGGTCTTTGCCGATCGGCTCGAAACGGAAATGCTCCCCGATCCGGGCCAGGATCTCGGCGCCGGGAAAAGCCAGGGACGCGGTCTGCGGGTTGGGGACCGCCGGCATGTATTCGATGAACCGGACCGCATGCGCCCGCTGCAGAGTGAGAGCGGCAAAGTCGGTGATCTCCGCATCGTTGACTCCGCGCATCACCACCATGTTGATCTTGATCGGCAGGCTGGCCGCTTCCGCCGCCTCGATACCGCGCACGACCTGCTGCACGTCGCCGAGGCGAGTGATCCGGGCAAAGGTTTCGGGCTGCAGGGAGTCGAGGCTGATGTTGAGCCGGCTGACCCCCGCCTGACGCAGCTCAGAAGCCATTTTCTCCAGCAGGATACCGTTGGTGGTCAACGCCAGTTCCCGCAGGCCGGGGAGAGTGGCGAGGCGGCGCAGAAAATCGACCACACCCTTGCGCACCAGCGGTTCGCCGCCGGTGACGCGGATCTTCTCGACCCCCAGCGCCACGGCCGCGCGGGCGATCTGGAACAGCTCTTCATAGCTGAGAATATCCTGGTGGTGGAGTTTGGCGACGCCGTCGCTCGGCATGCAGTAGCTGCAGCGCAGGTTGCAGCGGTCGGTAATGGAAAGCCGCAGGTAATTGACTTTCCTGCCGAAGCTATCGATCAGCGGCATAGAATCTCTCCTTGGGACCAGTCGCCGCCCGGGAGGTTACTTCGCCGGAGGCCTCTGATGAGAAGGGGGAGGAGAAAAATGCGATATTGCATGTAAACTTACATGCAATATACGAAGATCGACCGGTGCTGTCAAGCCAAACCTGCCCCAAACCCGGACCGCGGGAGTTCGCTAGCGGCGCCAGGAACCGAGATAGATGGCCACCAGGATCAGCGCGATCCCCCCCCATTCGTGCAGTTGGGTCGGCCGCTGGAACAGCAGCAGATCCCAGGCGAAGACCAGCGCCGGTTGCAACAGCAGAAACAGCCCGGCCAGCGTGACCGGGATCTCCCGCATGGCGGTGGAGATCAGCGACCAGCCGATGGTGGTGCTCAACACCCCGACGCCGAGGAGAGCCAGCCAGGAGGGGAGGTCGGGGATGGCGAGCGAGGCGCCGCTGGCCAGGCAGACGCCGCCGAGCAGCACGGTGCTGCTTGCCGACACCACCAGCATGGCCGTAAGCCCGCTGGCCGCCGGTTCGTCCATCCCCTTTTTCAGCAGCAGCAGATAGCCGGAATAAAAGACCGCGGCGGTGATCGCCAACAACAGCCCGGAGCGGACCCCCGCCGCCAGGGCGGGCCAATCGACGCCGGTAATCAGGCTCAGGCCGCCAACGGCCAGGATGACCGCCAGCAGGAACAGGCGGTTGACCTTCTGCCGGAAGAGGAGCCAGGCGAAAAGGGGGGTGAAAAAGACCTGGAAATTGGCCAGCAGGGTCGACAGACCGGGGCCGATCAGGTGGATGCTGCGGTGCCAGCACATCAGGTCGATCGCCAGGCTGAGGCCGCCGGCGGCCAGGAACAAGGCGGCCTTGCCGCCGATCCTGAGGCGTTTCCCCCGCAGCAGCAACAAAACCAGCAGCGACAGGCCGGCAAACAGCATGCGGTAGAAGCCGGCGACATCCGGAGGAACCGCTGCCAGTTTGATGAAGACGGGAGAAAAGCTGATGCAGATGGTGCCGGCCAGAAGCCGCAGCAGAGGGAAGCGCGACCGTGGCTGGCGGCCGGGGCCGTCATCAGCAGGGACGGTGGTAGCGGCTGGCTTCGTCATGGCGGCGGCCTACCCGAGGGGGGCAGCGGCCGGAGAGGGGAGCGCAGGGCGCAGCCCCAGAGTCAGGACCATGGCGGTGGCGGTGAGCGCCGCCGCCAGCAGGTAGCTGCTGGCGAAACTGCCGCTCGTCTCGGCCAGCAGGCCGGCGACGGCCGGGCCGCAGACCTGGCCGAGGCCGAAGCAAAGGGTGATCTGACCCAAGGCGGTGGTCACCTTCTGGCGCGGCAGGTAGTCGCTGACGGCGGCGGTCAGGATGGAGGGGATGCTCCAGACCACCAGGCCGAACAAAGCGATGGAGAGATAGATCCACCCCCCCGTCAACCGGCTGCCGACCAGCAGGTAGGCCCCGGTCTGCAGGGCGAAGACCAGCAGCATCCCCCACCGGCGGCCGAGGCGATCAGAGAGCCCGCCGAACACCGGCCCCGAGAAGAGGCTGAAGAAGCCGACCCAGACCCACAGGGTGCCGGCCGCCGCCTGGCTGTAGCCGAGTTCCTGCACCAGAGTGGTGACAATAAAGGTGGCGTAGATGACGTAGGTAAACCCGAACAGCAGGTAGATCGCCCCCAGGTGGGCGATCAGGGTCCATCGTAGAGGGGCCTCGGTGGCCGTGGCCAGCGAAGCCGGACCGTAGTCGGCCGTCGGCCGGCTCCCCAGCGGCGAGAGACGCAAGGCCGCCGGGTCGTTGCGCAGCAAGGCGCCGCACAGCAGGGCCGAAACCAGGACCAGACTCCCCATCCACCACCAGCCGTGGCGCCAGCCGACCCCCCCTTCCTGGGCCGCCAGCAGCGGGATCAAGGTCCCGCTGAGCATGATCCCCAGCCCGTTGCCGGCGACCATCAGGCCGGCGGCGCGGCCGCGCCAGCGGGGGGCGAACCAGGGGGCGACCAGCCCCATCATGGCCACATTGGCCAGGCCGCTGCCGATGCCGGTGACCAGGTAACAGGCGAGGATGGCCAGGTAGTGGTCCATCAAGCTGACCAGCAACATGCTGGAGCCGACGGCGAGCAGGCCGAAGAAGATGACCCGGCGGGCCCCCAGACGGCGCACCAGGGTCCCGCAGATGACGACCCCGGCCAGGTAGCCGACAAAGTTGCCGGTGCCGATCAGCCCCAACTCGGCATAGCTCAGGCTCAGCCCCTGGCGCATGGAGGGGAGAAGCATTCCCAGGGCGAAGCGGCCCAGGCCGAGGCAGGCGAAAAGATTGACCACGCCGGCCGCAATGATCACCCAGGCGTAGTGGAAGGGTCGTTCTGGCAAGGGCTTGTCCTGGTCAGGGCCGACCGGTGGCCCGGCGGCAGCCGGCCGCCACCGGGGTGATCAGCGGGGGTTGAGCATCTCCGCCAGTTCGAAGGCGAGCTCGACGCTCTGCTCGGCATTGAGCCGGGGATCGCAGTTGGTCTGGTAATTTTGCTGCAGATGCTGGTCGAGGAGCTGCCGGCTGCCACCGGTGCACTCGGTGACGTTTTCCCCCGTCAACTCGAGGTGGACCCCGCCGGGGACCGTCCCTTCGGCCCGGTGAATGGCGAAGAAGTTGCGGATTTCGGTCAGGATGTCATCGAAGTTCCTGGTCTTGTGCCCAAACTCGCTCTGGTAGGTGTTGCCGTGCATCGGGTCGCAGCTCCAGACCACTTTGCGCCCCTCCCGACGCATGGCCCGGGCCAGCGACGGCAGGAACTGGTTGACTTTTTCCGCCCCGAAGCGGGTGATCAGGGTCAGGCGCCCCGGTTCGTTCTCCGGGTTGAGCCGGTCGATGATCCGCAGGATGTCGTCCAGGTCGTGCTTCGGTCCGACCTTCAGCCCCAGGGGGTTGCGCACTCCGCGCAGGAATTCGATATGGGCCCCGTCGAGCTGGCGGGTGCGGTCGCCGATCCAGAGCATGTGGGCGCTGCAGTCGTACCAGTCGCTGGTGATGGAATCCTGTCGGGTCAGCGCCTCCTCGTAGCCGAGGAGCAGCGCCTCGTGGGAGGTGTACATGGTCACCTGGTTGAGCAAAGGGCTGTCGGTGGCCAGGCCGATGGCGGTCATGAACTTGATTGTCTTGCGGATCTGTTTGGCCAGCTGTTCGTATTTCTGGCCGGCCGGAAGGGTGGCCAAGGATTGCCGGTGCCAGGCTTCCACCCGGTCGAGAGCGGCGTAGCCGCCGCGGGTGAAGGCCCGCGCCAGGTTCAGAGTGGCCGCCGCCCGGAAATACCCCTCCAGCAGGCGCCGGGCATCCGGCGTGCGGGCAGCCAGGGTCGGCTCCGGGCTGTTGATCATGTCGCCGCGGTAGCTGGGGATCTCCCGGCCGTCGACCAGTTCGCTGTCGGAGGAGCGTGGCTTGGCGTACTGGCCGGCAATCCGGCCGATCTTGATCACCCGTTTCTCGCCGCCGTAGGCCAGAATCACCGACATCTGCAACACGACCTTGAGCAGCTCCCGGATATGGGCGCCGGTACAGCGGGAGAAATCCTCGGCGCAGTCGCCGACGTGCTGCACGAAGGCTCGACCCTCCACCGCTTCGGCCAACTGCTCCTTGAGAGTGCGAATTTCGCCGGCAAAGACCAGAGGGGGGAGTTCGGCCAGGGAACCGACCGCCTGCTGATAGCTCTCGGCGTCGGGCCATCTGGGCTGCTGCAGGGCGGGGAACTTTTGCCAGCTCGATTTGTCCCAGGGGGCGGTGCTCATGCAGGAGGTCTCCCTTATTGTTGGCGCATGAGCCTCTGTCCGAAGACGTAGACGACGACGGTCAGGGCGCCGGCGACGGTCAGCAGGACGGTCATGCTCATGATCGTTTGCGTATAGAAGGCGGCCGCGATGGACGACAGCAGGGACGAGAAGGCAATCTGCGCCGTGCCGACGATGGAGGCGCCAAAACCGGCGGCCTGGGGGAGCGGATCGAGAGCCCAGGCGGTGGCGTTGGGGAGAATCAGCCCGATGCCGAGCAGGTAGACGGTAATCGCCATCCACAGCACCGGCAGACTAACATGTCCAAGAAATAGAATCACCAAAAGGAAGAGGGTCGCCGCCGTGAAAACATAGATAGAGATTTTGAGCATCTGCGCCACCCCGTAGCGGCTTACATGCTTTTTGCTGAGCATCGCCCCGACGGTATAGGCGACGGCCGCCAGGGCGAAGATCGGGCCAAAGGCGATGGGGGGGAGTTTGTAGACATCGACCACCACCGACGACCACTGGGTGACGATGGTCATGTACCCGCCGAAGGGGAGGGCGACCAGCGCCAGCCCGAGCAGGCTCTGGCGGCTGGAGAAAAAGGCGTTGAAGCTCGACTTGAGCTGGCTGAGCGCCGAGACCTTCGCCGTCTGCCGGCGGGTCTCCGGCACGAAGACGGCCACCAGCAGCAAGATGATGACGCCGCTGAAGACCGAGAAGAAATAGGTCGACCGCCACCCGCCAAGAAGGATCAGACCGCTGCCGATGATCGGCCCCAGCAGCGTCGCCACCCCCAGAGCCGTCACCATCAGCGACATGTGCTTGGCCGCCAGATTCCCCGTGGTGACATCCCGGACCATGGCGCGGGAGAGGACGGGGCCGACCGAGCCGCCTAGCCCCTGGATGAAGCGCGCCAGCAGCAGCAGACGGATATCCATGCTCAACGCCCCGATCAGCGCCGCCCCGGTAAACAGCAGCAGACCGAGGACGATCACCGGTCGGCGGCCGAAACGATCCGCCAGCAGACCGACCGGGATCTGCCCGCAGGCAAAACCGGCCAGGTAGATACTGATGGTCAGCTGGGCCGATTCGATCCCCGCCCCGAGAGCCTCGGCCACCAGCGGAATCGCCGGCAGACTGACGTCGATCGCCAAAGCCGAAATGCTGATCAGGAGACAGAGGGTGTAAATGAACCAGCCGTTATTGGCCAGTTCGGCTGTGGGGATCTTGCGGTTGACGGAAATCTCCACGGTGGGCTCCTCGAGGACGGCCCCGCGGGGGGAGGCGTTCCAGGATAAACGGGGAAAATTAAACGTATTGTTTGAATGCAATTTGTAATGCTATAATGCATAAGAAATTACATGCAAAACCCTATTTTAAAATGGTACCCTTGTCAAGGAAAGAAACGGGGCCGCTGGGACGCTTGAAGGGGTCCGGCGAGGCGCCGTAAGTCAAAGTAAGACTTGACAAAAATTTGCCGATAGGGTAATTGCATAAAATATTGCGTGTAATCTTTACGCTCTCCAGAAGTCGGGTTGAGGCGGCGGGCGGCGCTTCAGGTGGGTGGGAAATTTAAGGGAAAGGCTCCGAGCCATGAATGACGTTAAAAAGGACGAGAAAAGTCTCACCGAGGTCGTCTATCACAAGATCAAGCAGATGATGCTCGATTATGAAATCATCCCTGGGCAGCGGCTTATTTTCAGCGACCTGGCCAAGAAGATGGGGGTCAGCAGGACGCCGGTGAACAACGCCCTGAGCATCCTGGCCAACGAGGGTTTCCTCGACTTTGTCCCCAATCAGGGGTACACGGTACACCAGATTACCAAGCAGGAAGCCGAGTCCCTGTACGAAATGCGGGAAATTCTGGAAGTCGGGGCAATTCCGAAGATCATTCAGAAGATCACCCCGGAAAACATCGCCAAACTCGAAGAACAGAGAAGACTCTTTGAAAATGCGGTCGCCGACAACCTGACCCGCGAGCGTTTCATTCTGGATCAGGAATTTCACGTGGCGATTTTAGAGATAACCGGCAACAAATACCTGCCGGGCTATTTTCGGGAAATCTACCAGCGGATCTTCTTGCGCCACCGGGTCGAAGGTCTGCGCTCCGGCCGGGCCAAGAGTGTCATTGGTGAGCACCAGGACCTTCTCGAGGCGATCAAACGGCGGGATGGCGACAAAGCGGAAAAGCTGGTTTCGGCCCACATCGCGGCCGGCAAGGAATATGTCCTGACCAGCCTGTTCAAAGATTCCGCCTAGACGGAAACCCCATTCCGGAGCGAAGAATGGCATCAAGGCGGGGATCCGTGTTGACAGCGGCGCAATGCCGGTTAGCTTTTGCCATGAGTGCAGACTTCGCAGGCGGCGGAGGAGACGGATGGCAAGGCAGGAGGCTGAGCGGGAAGTCATGCCGGCCGATTTCCTGGTCGGAGAGCGGGTGATCGATCCCAGCGGTGAAGATCTGGGTAAACTGGAGGAGATGATCATCAGCGCGGCGACCGGCCGGGTCCTCTACGCCATCATCTCTTTTGGTGGAATCTTTGGTCTGGGAGAAAAGCTGTTTGCTCTCCCCTGGTCGATGCTGCGGCACCAGAGGGAAAACCGCTGCTTTGTCCTGCCGCTGAGCAAAGAGCAGCTCAAGGCGGCCCCTGGCTTCGAACGTCACAGCTGGCCGGCCATGGACCGCAGATGGGAGCGGCGGATCTACCGGTTCTACGATCAGACCCCCC